>JAAUUR010000146.1 GCA_012031045.1 Leptolyngbyaceae cyanobacterium SM2_5_2 | reverse complement strand
ATTATCTCAGAAGGATCATCTTTAGATAAGTCTCTGAAGGAGGTCAATCCTTCACCAACTGTTATTGTGGATCCTCCTAAAGTTCAATTCACATCTGATGAGCAGCCAATTTTGTGTCAGAGTCACCAACTATTGTTGCTAGTTCCCCACCTGCTTTTGTGGAACAAGAAGAATGTCAAAATTCTGTCCAGCAAGACTATTCCTCGGAGGTATTACCGGAGTCTAATGCTGCGAATAGTCTGGTTTCGTCTTCTAATGATCAAAGTCTTCCAACAACAACTGTTTCTGAGAATGTATCAATCCAATCCAGGGATTACTCAAATCAACCTGCTCATCTCTCTAATCAACAAAATGGCTTCTTAAATATTTTGTATTCTCGCTTGCTTAATCCAAACCCTCAAGGTCTAAAGTCCCAAAGCCTTATAATTGCAATTTCAGTTTTGCTGATTTTACCCCTTTCTTGGTTTGGAATTAAGGAACTGTCGCAATATCTTCGCTATCGGCACGCAAAGGATAACTTAGAGGCAATTCGTTCAGCCAGAGATTCTGAGCAGTATATTCTATGCATTCAGCAAGCTAATAACTTCTCTAGCGAATTTCCTGATTTGCAAATAGATTCCACAAATATAAAAAGCGATTGTCAGATCAGTCAAGCTAAGTTAGCCAAGTCCAGTAATGATTGGGCTGAATGCATTGAGCTATCTATGGCTGTAGATGTAAGAGCAGCTTCTTATCAAGAAGCTGAAAACCTTGTAGGTAATTGCCAATTAGCTCAAGCGCAGGAATTTGCCAATGAGCGAAGCTTTCGAAAAGCCATAGAGTCTATCCATGCCATGTCGCCTGAGCATCCTTCCTTCAAGGAAGGTCAAGTTTTACTCGGTCGTTGGTCACGAGAAATTATTGAAGTTGCCAAGAAAGAATATCAGAAAGAAGATAGAAATGCATTGGGTACAGCAATTAATATTGCTTCAGCTATTCCTCAAGATACACCCCTTTATAGTGAAGCTCAATCCTTAATTGGACAATGGAAAACAGGTTGGGGATCTGATGAGGCTAACTTCAAGGCCGCTAAGGCTGCCTTTGAAAAGAATGATTGGAGCACGGCAGTTGCAAAATCTGAGCAGATTAAAACTAACTTTTGGAAAAAAGAAGTAGCTACCATTCGTCAAAAAGCAGAGGCTAACCTTGCGGCTGCCCAACGGTCTAGATCTTCTACCCAAAGCTCTTCAACTACGTCTGGGGTCAACACTCCGACGGGATCCTCTTCTAGGTCAAGGCGGCGAACAACTTATTCCCCGGCTCCATCGAGGATACAACCTCGCTCTGCGCCCCCGTCCTCTGAACCTCGTGAATTACCTAGAGATCGCAACTGAGGAAAATTAAGCTATGGATATTGAGCATCTTGTCAGGATAGTAGTCAAAGGATTTGAATCTTAGGATGATGCCTGTAGCTATTGGTTACAGTAATGAAAATTTGATAGTGGACTATCTCACCTCCATGCCTCATTTCCCAGCTTCCCTCAACGCTGACCTAGTTAATCGGATCACACCCGCCTGGTTAAGCCGATCTTCTGTAGAAGTGGCCCCCGATTTGCTGGGCTGTCGGCTGGTGCGGCGCTGGCCCGATGGTCGCCAGCTCACGGCGGTGATTGTGGAAACCGAAGCCTACACTGAAGGCGACCCCGCCTGCCACGCCTATCGGCGCGAGACGCCCCGCAATCGGGTTATGTTTGGCCCGGCGGGTTACAGCTACGTGTATTTGATCTACGGTATCTACCACTGCTTCAATGTGGTGACCGATCAAGACCGCCTGCCTAGCGCCGTGCTGATTCGGGCTGTGGAACTGGAGGATATTCCCCTTTGGTTGCACGGCTACCGGCCTGAAAACGCCCTCGCGGCTGGGCGCTGGCCCTGGCAAACTCTGCCGCCTGTTGGAGATTGATCGCCGTCTCACCGAGCAACCCCTGCACCCCAACCAGGGATTGTGGCTAGAGCACCGAACCGCTGATTGGCAAGCTCGACTAACCCACCAGGCCGCTATTATCCAGACCACCCGCATTGGTTTGACTCAGGGCACTGACATACCCTGGCGCTGGTACGTCAGCGACTCTAGAGCGGTATCAAAGCGTTAGGGTGTTGAGACAGAGTCATGGTAGATTCTTGTGCCTTAGCCTAACAAAACTCAGTTACACCTTCGTAAAATTGTTCAATTGGGCACTCAAAACCAAGAAAGTCTAGGCTGAGCGTATCTCCTCTCTGGTAGGGCGAGTAAAGCCACAAGCGCCCCTCGCCTCGGCGATAGACCTCCACTCGCAGAGCTGCTGCGCTGACGAGTATGTAGGCCTGTAGGCTAGGTAGGGTGCGATATTCTTCAAACTTCTGGCCTCGGTCTAGAGCTTCTGTACCGGGCGACAACACTTCTACAATCAGATTTGGATAGCAAATTGCCTTAAGGGCCGTGAGGTCGCATTCATCGCAACTGGTGACAACATCGGGATAACGGTAAAGCGTAGGCATTACCTGTACCTTGGCGTCTACCACGTTGCCTCGACAGTTTTTTGCCCTCAAATGGGGCCTGAGAGCCGCGTAGACATTGAGGGCAATGTCGTTGTGGGGCAGCGTGCCGCCAGTCATCGCTAAGACGTCACCATTGACATACTCGTAGCGGAGTTCCTGGCAAGGTTCCCAGTCTAAGTAGGCTTCTACAGTCATTTTGGTCGGTTGAGGCGTGGCAACCATTCGTCTGACCTTGGGTTGACGTTTCTTTAATTATGGAAGCTACTTAGGCTTATTCTAAATATCTGCCTCTTCTAGATAAGCGTTAGCATCAGCCGCCAAACCGGGACTAACCAGGGCTAAATAGTGCTATTTTGCCTTCGTAGGGTTCCAAATATTGGCCATGTTGCCGAACGTCAGGCGGTTTATCAAGATTTACAAGGGCTATGAGCGTCCCTTTTGGGTGTCTCAGGGGTTGCTGGCGATCGCCACCCTGTTCACCCTCTTGATTCCCTTGATGGTGCAAAGTTTGATCGATCAGGGGTTGATGCAGGGCATTCGGGATGCCACCGTACAGAGCGTCCTATGGATGATTCTGTTTGCCGTCCTGGCGGCTGGGTTTACCATCGCCAATGCCGTCTATGCCGTCAACTTTGCCGAATACACCGCCCATGCCGTGCGGATGTTTTTGTACCGCAAAATCCAGACCTTTGCCTTTGGCAACCTCGATCAGTTTTCCACCAGCGATTTAATGGTACGCCTAACCAGCGATGTCAACGCGATTCAATCGGTGATTCAGCTGGTGATTTTGTCGCTGGCCCAGGCGCCGGTCATGTTCGTGGGGGCGCTGGTGTTGATTTACGTCAACAGCCCCAGTTTGATGTGGATTTTGTTGGTTGTGATTCCCCTGGTCATCATCATTCTGGTGATATTTGTCAGCAAGCTGGGGCCGCTATTTAAAATTCAGCAGCAAAAGCTAGATCAGCTGAACAATGTGTTGCAGGAAAACTTGGCCGGGGTGCGGGTGGTCAAAGCCTTTGTGCAGGCCGAGTATGAAAACCGTCGCTACGATCGCGCCAATCGAGAGCTGCAAGCCGCCGCCCTGCGCCCCATGCAGTACAGCGCCTTTCTGGCTCCCAGCTTGTATCTGGTGGTGAATGGGGCGAGCGCGGCCATTCTCTGGTTTGGCGGCCAGAGCTTGCTGGCGGGTACCGTGACGGTGGGCGAAATTCTGGCCTTTACCCAATACCTCTCCACCATCCTGGTGCCCCTGGTGATGCTGGCGGTGATTGCCCCCCAGTTGACCGCCGCCGAAGCCTCGGCCCAGCGGATGTTTGCAGTGCTGGATGCCATCCCAGCGGTGCCAGAGCCCCAGCCGCCTGCCCCGCCTCAACCCAGAGGGGAGTGCGAGGGCGCATCGTTTTTGACACGGTTAGCTTCGCCTATCCAAACCGGGATGGCCGCACGGGAGTGCCGGTTTTACGCAACCTTAGCCTGACCATTGAACCAGGGCAGACGGTCGCCTTCTTGGGGGCAACGGGCTCTGGCAAATCCACCCTGGTCAACCTGATTCCCCGGTTTTACGATGTCACCGCCGGGCAGCTCACGATTGATGGGGTGGATGTGCGCCAGATTCCCCTGGCTACCCTACATCAACTGTGGGGGTAGCGTTGCAAGAGTCGGTGCTATTTAGCGGCAAGGTGCGAGAGAACATCTGCTACGGCAAACCCGAGGCAACGGAGGATGAGATGGTTGAGGCAGCTCAGGCCGCAGATGCCCACGGCTTTGTGTCTGCCATTCCCGAAGGGTACGATGCGGCGGTATCACGGCGGGGCACAAATTTTCGGGGGGACAACGGCAACGCCTGGCCATCGCCCGGGCCATCGCGGCCAGGCCCAAAATCCTGATTCTGGATGACAGCACCAGCGCCCTGGACATGGCCACGGAAGCGCGGGTACAGGCCGAGCTCAAGCGGTTGATGGCCGAGACTACGACGCTGTTTGTGGCCCAACGCATCAGTACTGTGATTGCCGCCGACCAGATTTTTCTGCTGGAGGCTGGCGAAATTGTGGCCCAGGGCACCCACGAACAGCTGTTGCAAACCAGCCCGCTCTATCAAACTATCTATCAGTCACAACTAGGAGGGGTGCCCGCATGATTAAACCGCTGTTGCACCGCCAGGTTAAATCTAAGGCGGGAGAACCCCCGGCTCCCCAGACTACCCTGGCTATCCTAGGCCGCTTGCTCCGCTATGTCACCCACTATCGCTGGCCCGTGATCGGGCGATCGCCCTGCTGCTGGTAGGCACGGTGCTGAACCTGATGATTCCCTACTGGCTGGGAGTGGGGCTGAATGTGTTAACCACCACCCCTGATCTGGCCTTGCTGGCTCCCCTGGTAATCAGCATTGGGGTGGCGGCGCTGGGCAGTTGGTTGGCCACGCTGCTGCAAAACTTGATGCTGAATCGCATCTTGCAACGGGCGCTTTACCAGATTCGGCGCGAGGTGTTTGAGCGGATGCAAACCCTGCCCCTCAATTTCTTTGACCGGCAGCCCATTGGGGAGTTGATGAGCCGCGTTACCAACGATACGGATGTGGTTGGGCAATTCTTCCGCAATAGCCTGAATTTACTGGTGAGCGAGTCCCTCAAGCTGGCTCTGATCGTGCTGGCGATGGTACTGCTCAACTGGCGCTTGGCAATTGCGGCACTGGCGATTACGCCGTTGACCGTGGCGTTTTTTGGCTTAATTGGCAGGCTCACCAGCCCCGTGTTTACCACCCTGCAGGAACAGGTGGGGGAGTTGAATGGCCTGTTGGAAGAAACCGTCAGTGGGCAAAAGGTGATCATTGCCTACGGCCAACAGCAAGAGGCGATCGCCACCTTTGAAGCGGTCAGCATTGAAGCCAGAACAGCGGGAATTAAAGCCCGGTTGCTGGCGTTGCTGAGTCGTCCGGTCACCCTCGTTTTAACGAACCTGGCCGTGGCGCTGGTGGCGCTGGTGGGGGGGCTGCTTACCCTGCGCGGTCAGGCAGATGTCGGGGTTGTCGCCACTTTCTTGCAATATACCCGCCAGTTTTCCATCCCCATTACCAATATTGCCAACAACCTGGATGCTCTCCTGGGGGCGATTGCCGCCGCCGAACGCATCTTTGGCATTCTAGATGAACACCCTACCGTGTTGGATCTGCCCCAGGCTCCCCCCCTGCCCCCGATTCAGGGCCATGTCCAGGTGCGCGATGTGGACTTCAGCTATATCCAGGGTCGCCCCATCCTCAAGCACAATACCTTTGAGGCTAAACCCGGTGAAAAAATTGGCCTGTGTGGCCCCACTGGAGCCGGAAAAAGCACCATTATCAACCTGATCACCCGCTACTACGACCTGGATCGGGGAGAAATTTTGATCGATGGTCACAACATCGCCACTGTGCAGCAAGACAGCCTCCGGCAGCAAATCGGCATTGTTTTGCAGGACGCTTTTTTGTTTTCCGATACGGTAATGAACAACCTCCGCTATGCCCGCCTGGAGGCCACCGAAAGCGATTGCATGGACGCCGCTAAACAAGCCAACGCCCACGACTTCATCCGGCGTCTACCCCAGGGCTACGACACGCTGCTCACCGAACGCGGCAGCAACTTGAGCCAGGGGCAGCGGCAACTGCTCACCATTGCCCGCATGATGGTACAGAATCCGCGCCTGGTGATCCTGGATGAAGCCACCAGCAACGTGGATACCCGCACCGACAAAAAATTCAGGAAGCCCTTGATCGGCTGATGCAAGGGCGCACTAGTTTTGTGATTGCCCACCGGCTCAGCACAATTCGCAACGCCGACCGCATTCTCGTTCTCAAAGCGGGCGAAATTATTGAAATGGGTTCCCACGACGAACTCATGCACAAGCAGAGGTTTTACTACGATCTGTTCATGAGTCAATTCAAAGGGAAATTGACAGCTCTGGCCTAGGGCTTCACCGTTTCAAAACCGTTTCATAAGGCAGCTTCCCACTAACCCCGCTGGGGTGAGCACCACATGGAAGAAACAAAACCGTTTCCAGTTTGGCAACAATCAGGGGATTTTGGCATTGATTAGGTAAGGTACTAGTACTCCAGCAAAACGGTGCTGTAGTCGCTGAGGGCACCAGCGGATTGCCGGTCGGGCAAGTAAACCTTGGCAGTTGGCATTGCGGTTGGGGCTGGGCGGGTGGCGTTGGGGCGGTAGCGTTGCCCGTCTTGGTGACGCTGGGTACTGGCCAACTGGCCCAAACCTTCGGCCTGGTGGTCAATTTCAGCCAGTCGGGTGTAAAGCCTCTGGCGACGCTGCTCCAGGCTTTCGAGTTCCTGGTGGATGCGCTGTTTTTCGACCGTGAGTTTGTACATATCCAAATAGTGGGCTGCCTCGGTCTGCTGGCGCGGCAGGGTACTGACTCTGGGATAAATTTTGCTGGGGGGGCGTTTGCTGGCCATAGAATTTCTCCTGGAAGCTGGCGGCAACTCTACGGCGCTAGTTTGCCCAGGTCTAGGGGCTCAGGCACCATAGGTTAATGACTCACGATAATTTTAGGCACCCGATTTTCTCCAGCTAAGGTGCGGCGCTGGGCTTGGAGCAGCAATTGCCAGGCCGGCAGCGCAAAAAACCATCGCGGCTGAGGCTGAGGGCTGTGCCCAATTGCCCCTGTTTAAGCGCTACCAGCCCCCAGTGCAGGTGCAGATATTGAGCCAGAACGGTCAGGGTCGGTAGGGCGGGGCGGTAGCGATCGCTGACCCGCTTGTATATTCGAGATTTGATCAGCATGTTCGTCGCCAGGCGCTGCTGAACCTGAATTCTTTGGTCATAGCCCCCTGGCCACACCGTGCGGTAAGCCAGACACTCGTTGATAAACAGCGCATCGCCATACTCCGCCACGCGCATCCAGGAGTCGATATCATCGCAACTGGTCATCGCCAGATCCCAGCCCCCGGACTGTTCCAGCGCATCGCGGCGCACCGCCACCTGCACGGGCGTACCAAAGGGCACCTGCTCCAGCAACATGCCATAGTGAATGGCCTCTTGAGGCACGTAGAAGACTCGCCCTGGCCCAGTAGCCGGGGTGCGGCTCAGCTCAGTGCCGTGGCTATCGACCTGGGCCGCCTGGCTAGAGCAAATCATGGCGCTGGGGTGGAGAGTAATGGCCTCAGCCATCGTGGCCAGGCAGTGGGGGGCCAGATAATCGTCATCGTCCAGGAATTTGACCCAATCTCCTGTGGCCGCCGCCACGCCAGCGTTGACGGCCCCGCGTGCTGAAGGTTAGTGGGGTTGCGGACGTAGGTAACGCGATCGCCCAGCCCTTCGGCGTAGGCTTGGGTGCCATCGGTGGAGGCATTGTCGGCAATAACGACCTGAACTGGGTAGGTTTGGGCCAACGCCGACTCTACGGCCCGTTGCAGCAGATCTAGCCGATTAAACGTAGTAATGACAATGCTAAAAGTGACCACTGGGTTCTCCCTGGTTGTAAACCGTACTGCGGCAGAGTAAGACCCACCCTCAGCAGCCCTGGGTCTCTTGCCCACAATGGAGACTGTTCCCCATTTGCAGGTCTAAACCGCACCTATGATTCGGATTCATCAGCATTCGCAAACTGTCGATGCCCTCAATGCCCAGGGTTGCCTCCTCTGTGAGCAGGCAGAATTTAGCCAAGCCCTGGCCACCTTCGACCAGGCCATTGCCCTGGATAGCCGCCATTGCACCGTCTGGAGTAACCGGGGTAACGCCCTCTGTGGGCTGGGCCGCTATGCCGATGCCCTGGCCGCCTACGACAAAGCCGTGGCCCTCAATCCCCAGTATCATCAAGCCTGGTTTAACCGAGGCAGGCTGTTAGCCGAAATGGGAGCTTACGGCAACGCAATTGAGTCCTACCATCGCGCCATTGCCCTAGAGGCCGACCCGCGCTACCTGCACGCCAAGGAGGATATTTGGCTGAAGGGGCAGCTAGTGGCCACTGTTTAGGGGCAACTGTATAGACTCGCGGAGAGGTCAGGGTTAGCGGAAAGGGACGATACAATACGTCCAAGTTTAGTCATCAACGCACACGATGGGGCGGACGCCGACGCTGACCTACGACCGAGGCACGCTAATTTTGCATCCACCACCTCGGGGCAAAAGCTGGGTAGACTTTGCCCACTGGGATGATCGCATTGAGAAATTCCGGATTCCGGCCCAGCAGTATCGGGCCTTGGTGGAAAATCTGCGGGCCGAGAATATCACCTTCCAGGATCAGGTGCAGACTTTTCAGCCGTTAGATTTAGCCCCAAAACTGCTGATGCAGCCCTATCCCCATCAACAGGAAGCTCTGCAAGCCTGGATTAACCACCGCTGGCGGGGGGTGGTGGTGCTGCCCACGGCCTCTGGGAAGACCTACCTGGCTCAACTGGCAATGCAAACCACACCTCGCAATACGCTGATCACGGTGCCCACCCTGGACTTGATGCATCAGTGGTACGCCCATTTAGAGGCCGCTTTTCCGGATGTGGTGGTGGGGCTCTTGGGGGGTGGCTCGAAGGACCGGACACCGATTTTGGTGGCCACCTACGACAGTGCCGCTATCCACGCCGAGAGCCTGGGCAACCAGTATGCGCTGCTGATTTGCGACGAGTGCCACCACCTGCCCAGCGATTTTAACCGGGTGATTGCCGAATACTCCGTTGCGCCTTATCGCCTGGGGCTAACCGCTACGCCCGATCGCGCCGATGGCCGCCACGACGACCTCACCCACCTGCTGGGGCCAGTGGTGTATCAACGCTCGGCAGCGGATCTTTCCGGCCATGCCCTAGCGCCCTTTCAGATTGTGCCGATTAAGGTAAAACTGTCGAATCAAGAGCGAGCCCGCTACGACCAGCTGATGGCCCAGCGCAATCGGTTTTTGCAGGAGGCCAATATTTGGCTGAGTTCGGCCCAGGGGTGGCAGCGGTTTGTGCGAGCCAGCGCCCAGTCTCAAGCGGGGCGACGCGCCATGCTAGCCCATCGAGAAGCCAAAACCATTGCCCTGGGCACCGAGGGCAAACTGCGGGTGCTGGAGGATCTACTGGCTCAGCATTTTCCCGACCGCACGATTATTTTACCAACGACAACGCCACGGTCTATCGCATTTCCGAAGCCTTTCTGATTCCAGCGATTACTCACCAAACCCCGGTAAAAGAGCGCCACGCCATTCTGCAAGCCTTTCGCAACGGCGACTACCCGACTCTGGTGGTTAGCCACGTGCTGAATGAGGGGGTAGACGTTCCAGAAGCCAGAGTGGCGATCTTGCTCTCAGGCAGTGGGTCTATCCGCGAGTATGTGCAGCGGCTAGGGCGGATTTTGCGCAAGGGTCAGGGCGACAAGCAGGCGATTCTCTACGAGGTGGTGGCCGAAGAAACCAGCGAGGAAGGGATCTCTAACCGGCGGCGGCAGGGAACCCAGCCCAACCAACCCCGGCAGTTGGAACTGGTGCCGGTTAAACCCGTTTACGGCGGGGAGGAAATTGGGTTTCCCAGGGCAGCGGAGGGTGGGGGCCGCAAGCCGGAAGACGGGCCAGAATAATTCAGACTGGAGCTGAAAATTCTTAAACTTTTCTGAGAGTGTGATCGACCCTACGGCATAGAACAAGAGCGGCTCGTTTAATAGTTAGGGAGTGGTGGTAAGTCTGGCGTCATCCCATGGTAATTTCACGGCAACAACGGCTAGCAGACTGGTTTGGCAGGGGCAGTTTGGATGCGCCCTACTACGATGAACTCCAACACTTTCAACAGCTGATCGAACTGGTTACGGCGGATGGCAACTGGCTCGGTGGGATCAGGAGGTGATCAGGACAGCCTTGAATGACGGATCGGGATATTCCCTAGAGAAGTGCGGTCTATTTCGACAGTTGCAAGAGCGTGTCTGGCGGGCTGAGCTCTACCTAGAGCCTCGCTAAGCTAAGCCAAAAATTCTGGCAAGAAAAGCATAATTTTGTAGCTTTTCGCTGTTTTTTAGGGTTAGGTGGCGTCCTAGTCCATTACCATTGACTCCCCTGCCGAATGCTGCGATAGTTGAGCGTAATTCTTGGGTATAAGCCTGACCTGAGTTCAGGATAGGGGGTGTCTGCGGGCAAATCCCTATGCTTAGTTCGGTTTTGGGTGCCTCCCTACCGCCAGAGTCCCTTTGATTTCCTCGACGCAATGCCGTATCTATCCAGAATCTTCGTTGCTGCCCTCCTAATTTTAAGCACTGGCCAGGCTGGCTTTAGAGCCCTGGCGTTGCCGTTGTCAGCGCTGGTAGCCCAGGCTCCCACAACGTTTCCGGTGCCGCAGTCGGTACCAGCAGGCACCGAGCTAGCGATTCAAAGTTCCCCTAACATGGGCGTGGCGGCCCAGGCGCTGAAGCAGGGCTTTGAGGAAACCTACAACGGCACAGCGGTAAACGTTGAGGTCACCAGTAGTGATCAGGCTCTGCAAGCGTTGCAGGCTGGGGACGTGGATCTAGCCGCGATTGGGCGCCCTCTCACCGAGGCCGAGATGGCCGAGGGCTTAACGACCGTGCCCCTGGAACGGGCCAAAATTGCCATTATCGTCGGCCCTAACAATCCCTTTAACGGCAATCTCACCTTCGAGCAGTTTGCCGCCATGTTTCGGGGCGAGATTACCGACTGGGC
>JAAUUR010000145.1 GCA_012031045.1 Leptolyngbyaceae cyanobacterium SM2_5_2 | reverse complement strand
CAGGAGTAGCCACCATCACCCTCCCAAGGAGTACGCCACCCTCCACCCTCCCCAGGAGTCACCCACCCCTACCCCTCCCAGGAGGGGATAACCTTACCAACATCCAAAATCCCTACTCCCCTATGCCCACCATCGACTACCTCCGCATTAGCCTGATTGACCGCTGCAATTTTCAGTGTCAGTACTGCATGCCCGAGGGGGTAGATTCGCAGTACGTCCAGCAGCAGGACTGGCTAACCCGAACCGAACTGCGGCAGCTTTTAGAGGCCGTGTTTATGCCCCTGGGGTTTTCGCGCTTTCGGCTAACTGGCGGGGAGCCGTTGATTCGGCCAGAGGTGGTGGAGATTGTGCGGGATATCGCTCACCTGCCGGGTACTCAGGATCTGGCGATGACGACCAATGCTTTTTTGCTCAGCAAGATGGCACAGGATCTCTGGGATGCAGGACTGCGACGCCTCAATATCAGTTTGGATTCTCTGGATCCAGAAGTATTTCAGCAAATTGTGGGGGGGCGGGGAAAATCGCGCTGGCCTCAGGTCTGGGACGGCATTCAGGTGGCCCACCGATTGGGGTTTTCGCCGCTCAAGCTGAATGTAGTGGTAATTCCTGGCGTTAACGACCACGAGGTGCTGGATTTAGCCGCCCTGACGCTGGATCGCCAGTGGCACGTGCGGTTTATTGAATTCATGCCCATTGGCAACGACAGCCTGTTTCAAAACCGGGGCTGGGTCGATTCTGAAACCCTACGGCAGCGCATTCGCGATCGCTGGGGGCTAGAGGCGGGTAGCGTTCAAGGCAATGGCCCGGCGGATGTATTCCAAATTCCTGGTGCCCAGGGAACGTTAGGGTTCATTAGCCAGATGTCGGAGTGTTTTTGCGATCGCTGCAACCGCATGCGCTTATCGGCAGATGGTTGGCTCCGGCCCTGCCTGCTCAACGAAACAGGCCAGATTGATCTGAAAACGCCGCTACGGCAGGGTCTACCCCTAAGCGATCTGAGGCAGCAGGTGGCAGAACTCCTGGCCGCTAAGCCAGACATCAACTACAAGATGCGAGAATCGGGAGCTACGGGAGCCTACAGCCGCACGATGTCTCAAATTGGCGGATGAGTTAGCCAGACACGGTAACGCCTTCAGGCATTGGGTTGCCTTCAGACATTAGGCTGCCTTCAGAGGTTGGGCTGTGTTCAGACACTGGGTGTTTGGACACAGTATCGGTTAGCCGCCCATGCGTGGAGTAACACCACTACCCGAAAATTATGGCAACACAACTTTACATTTTGTTGCATATTCGTTACATTTGTACACGTAACGGCAAAGCGCACCCGCGTAACGCGATGGCCCCTTAACTCATGGGCGGTGCATTTTGCCCCTGAGTTCTAACCTTGAAGGAGGTTCACCATGTTTGCAATTCTGATTTCTCTGTTCGTTATTGGTTGGGTTGCAGCGGCTCTAATTGGCACCCAGGCCTATTTCCGGGGCGAGCAAACCAAGCCCATCCACGAGCGCAACTGGAATTCTCGTTCCTTTGACCAACTGGCTCAATCGGTAACTGGCCAGGCTACTGACTTTAGCGATCGCGTCCCCGCCTACTCCGGCGATGCCTTCACCAGCAGCACTCTAGCTGGCTAATGGGCTGGACTGGCCACCTAGTGCAGCGTCAAGACTAAGGGTTAGGGCTCTAGAGCATCGGTACAGAATGCCAAGATCCCTGGGTTCTTAGTCCCATGGAGGCTAAATTTTGGTACCCCCCCAGCCAGAACCCAGGGATCTGCACCGGCGTCCTGGTAAGCCTTGTTGGGTTTTGCTAGCGCGCCACCCAACCTACAGGTTGAGACTGGGCTGACCGACTAGCTGCCACAAAACCTGTACCCCTGTAGATCTGTAACGAAGCGCTCGGCAACTTGTCGGGCGCTTTTGACTGGCCGTTTTCTGCTGGGCGTTAACCCTCACGCTCAACGATAATGACGTTTTCAGTCACACTCTCGAAGGTATCATCGTGGCTAATCACAAAAAGCTGCTCAAAGCTCTTGATGCGGCTAATAGCCTCGGCTAAGCCAGCTCGACGGGGGCGATCCATGTTGGTGGTAGGCTCGTCAAAAAAGGCGATGTCTATATCGGCCAGCACTTTGAGTAAGGCCAGCCTGATGGCCAGGGCCGCACACATTTGCTCTCCTCCTGAGAGGTTAACGAAGCGGCGCTGGTTAGCGCCATCCTGCACCAAAATTTCGTAGTCCCGCGTCCATTGCAGAGCCACGTTAGGGCGGTTGAGCAAGTCTCGAAACAGGCGATCGGCCTGCACTGAAACACTACGAACGTACTGCTCGGTAATGCGTGGCCCTGCCTCGTTATAAGCTTTGCGGGCAAAATTGACGAAGCGTTTGATCTGCTCTTTGGCCTGTAATTGGCGCTGGGCCTGATCGCGACGCTGGGCAATGGTCGTTAACCCGGCCATTTGCTGGTCTAAATCGGCCAGGCGCTGGCGCTGCTGGGGCAGGCTGCCAGAAAGCTGATCGGCTTCCGATTTGAGGGTGTTGTAGCGAATTTCCAAATCTTCTGCGGCTTCGGCATCATAGGCGTCTGCGGCCTTTTGGTAGGCGTTTTCAGCGTCAGTCCGTTGGGTGTTTAGCTCATCTAACCCGGCTTGGGTCGTGGCTAACTCGGTCTGGAGTTGCCCCTGTTGGTTGGCCAGTTGTCGGTGTTGCAGATACAGTCCATAACCGTCCTGGTACTGCTTGCGTTTGGCCTGCTGGGCGGCAATTTGCTGATCTAGGGTTTGAAACTCGTTGAGCTGGGTGACGAGGGTTGCTAATTGCTGATCTAGCTCAGCCTGTTGCGCCCATAACTTGGCGTGGGTGGTTTCAACCTTGGCTTTATCTTGCAGGGTGCGCTTTAGAATTTGGGTTTTCTGGCGTGGGTAGCCCAGTGCTTCAATCTGTTGATTCAGGCTCGCGATGGCAGCTTCTACGCTCTGTTGCTGATCAAGCTGTTCTGCCAGGGCCAAGACTTGAGCCGTCAAGCCGCGATGGTCTTGCTCCAGGGTTTGGGCCTGACTCTCTACCGCACTGAGTTGATTAAGTTCGGCCCGCCAGTTGTAGCACTGCTTAAGCTCAGTTTCTAATCCCTTTAGGGACTTTTTCAGGCTTACTTCATCAGTCTGATCGGCTAAGTCACGCAGAATGATTTCCAGTTCGGTAATGAGGGTGCTAGGCCAATCAGCAGACTGTTGTAGGGCATTTTGTAGCCGTTGTAGGGTGTTTTCTGCCGCCAGCGGTAGGCTGGCCAGGAGGGCTTCCACATCCTTGAGAAGCGTCTGCGTATCGGCTTGCTGCGCCTCTTGCTGGTGTCGGCTAGTGTTGACAAGGGATTGAAGATGCCCTTCAAACTGGCGGGCAGCGGCTAGGCGGCTGAGCTGCTG
The DNA here is from genome assembly GCA_012031045.1 of Leptolyngbyaceae cyanobacterium SM2_5_2. Classification (GTDB taxonomy): domain Bacteria; phylum Cyanobacteriota; class Cyanobacteriia; order Phormidesmidales; family Phormidesmidaceae; genus Nodosilinea. Next base: position 7,762 of record JAAUUR010000145.1, on the reverse strand, counting down.
CTGTAGGCGATCGCGCTGCTCCTCTAACCCAGCAATTTTTTCCACCTCTGGTTGTAGCCTCAGCAAACTCTCTCGCCGCTCGGCTACCTGAGCTTGCTGCCGCTCCAATTGCTCAAGCTGGGTTTGCCAGGTTTGTTGCTGCATCTGGAGCTGCTGGAGCTGATCGAGCTGTTTCTGCAACCCTTGCTGCTGGGCTTCCAGTTCCTCTTGCTGTTTGAGCTGGGGCTGTAGGGCGGCCAGTTCTCGCTCGGTAGCCGCAAAGGACTCTAGCTGAGTTTGCCAGCGGACCAGTTCGGCCTGTTTTTGGCCGTGGGTTTTCTGGAGCTTTTGGTACTGCTCTTGCCGGGTTTGGCGCTCCTGCTGGCGCTGGGTCAACTGTTGTAGGGCTTGCTCTGCCACCTGATAGCCCTCAAAGGCGGCTCGGTTGGCCTGGCAGATCTCAACGGCTTGCTGAGCCTGCTGGGCAGACTGTTGCAGCCGCGTCAGGCCCAGTTGTTTAGCCTCAATTTGATGGGTCAAGCTTTGCCGCTGGGCCGCCAGGGTTTGGATGCGTTGAGCCTGGGCCTTAGTGGTCTCCCGCTGGGCCGCCAGGGTTTGTAGTTCCTGTTGCCGCTGGGCCAGCTGCCGCTCGTGAGCCTGGATCGCCTCAGCCAGGGCTTGCTGCCGCTGGGTTAACTCATCCCAGGCGGTCAGCGCCTCTTCATACTGCTGAAGCTGACCCTTGACCGCTTCTACCTGATCCTCGGCATAGCGCCGCAGGGTGTTCATCTGTTTAAAGGCCAGTTTATAATCCTCGACCTTGAGAATGGAGTCAAACACGGCCTTGCGATGCTCGGCTGGCTGCAAAAAGTCTGCCGTAAAGGTGCCCTGGGGTACGCCAACCGTGCGAGAAAAAAGCTGGGGTAAATTTGTAGTTTGGCTAACCCCCAGGTGCTGACGCAGCCACGGCAGTACCTCATCCTTGACCCGGCTGTAGGGCAGGCGTTCGTTGAGCTGAGGGTCAAATATCACGTAGCCCTTTTGGGTGCAGCGCTGCACTTCGTAGGTGCGGCTGTCGTAGTTGGAGGTAAAGGCCACCGTTACCTGGGCGCTGCCGCTGCCGTTGCGAATTAAATCTTCCTTGGCGTAGTCGCCCTGGTAGTTGAAGAGCACCCAGGCGATCGCCTCAAATGCTGGTTTTACCGGCTCCATTTTCACCGCAGATGGCATTAGTGCCGGGCTGAAACTCAAAATAGCGGTCTTGATGGGCCTTAAAGTTTCGGATCGCAACGGACAAAATCTGCATGGAACCCTCACAACGCCAGCCATGCCCCCTAGGATAGCCTCAATTATTGGGCGATCGCTGTGCTTTCCTGGCCACCTATGGATGGCTATTTACAGACGGCTTTCATGGGTAAAACATTGCGGCGGCTGGAGGCCACGAACACACCATAATTGGATGGTGACCTCAGCATCGCCTGGAGAAATCCACTCCATGACTTTCTCTAACTGGTCATTGGCCAGAGGGCGCATTGGCTCTGGCTCTGACCCAGTTGAGGCGGTTCTGCGTGGCCCTGGTGTGGACATTGTCCACGGTTCTACACCGGCGGCGGCCACTGTTAAACCCTTTTGCAACGGTAGGGAAAGTCCCCCTAGGGCAGCCAATGGGTGCTCTGGCAAACTCAAAACATCCGGGTTCAACACGTAGGGACGCACCATGCCCGCCTGGGGAGATGGCCGACCCATCGAGGGTTGCGGTGAATCCAGAGGATTAGCCGATGTGGAATGCGGCCCGGTTAGCCGGGGCTGATCTGCCCTCCAAGCCGGGGAGGCCTGAGTCAGAAGGCTATGGCCGTAGGCCGCCATCATGCCCGCTACCATAGACAGCGGAATCAACAGTCTCATCAAGTAGCGTTTCTGAGTGCTGCGGCGAGCATAGAGGCGGCACTGGTTAAGGTAAGTCGCCGCTTGGGTAGACAGGCTACCAGGATGCTCCACCTGAAGCGCCTTGGCCTCCAACAGGCGGGTTTTGGTTAAAAAATAGTCAGGATGATTAGGGCACCGCTGGCGATACCAATCCTGGGCCGCCGTTTCCAGAGTGCGCTGCTGTTTGATACGGGGTAAACGACTTTGCAACCAAGCCTGCAAGGGAGGCCAGGCGCGAATCAGCGATTCGTGGGCAATGTCAAAGTGGGGAGGTAGCTCAGAGCCAGCGGCGCCTTGGGAAAACTCATGCCCTTTAAGCAAGCCAGCAAGGGAGGTCGAGCTATCCGCCATCGCTGTTGCCGGTGAACCAGACCAGGCTGGCACCGAAACCACGGGTTGAAGAGCACTGTAGGGACGGCCAGCATTGGCCTGGGCCACAATCAATCTGGCGGCCACTAGCTTTTCTAAAAACCCTCGTATCTGCGGCTCATCCATATAAGCCGTAACCAACTCTGGTAGAAAAACCTGCCGACGGCTAAGAGTTGTCCCGTCGCCAACTTCGCACAGGCTCAGAAAAATGCGTTCTACCACAGGCCGCTCGGCCTCTGCCAGGCCATCATAAAACCGGCTGGCTCGCTGGCTCAGCAAATGCCGAATACCCCCCATTTCTGCATAGGCTTCGAGGGTTAACCGGGGTGGCTCTTGCCCTTGGGAGTCAAACTCCCGCCGCTGCCAAAGTTCTTTCAACGCCATTTGCAGCAGCCCCAGGTCAGCCGGGGCCCCCACTACGTCTAACAATAAGGTGTAGACGAGGTTAGCATCGTAGCGTAGGCCAACCTTTTCGAGGGGGCTAACAATTGTAGTCTTTAACTGGTCGTAGGTCATCGCTGGCACAACCAACTGGTGAGTGCCAACCAGGGTAGACAACTCAGGAAATGCCTTGAGCGCCTCTAAGTAATCGGCTCGTAGGCCAAGAGCTATGTGGAGCGGCAGGTGTCGCTGAGTCGCAGCGGTTACCAGGTGGTCGATTAGTAGGCGACGCTCCTGGATTAGGGCTGGGTCAGTGGTTGGTTTAAGCAGCTCCTCAAACTGGTCTATAATCAGCAAAATCCGCCGGGGCGACTCCCGACTAGTGGCTTCCGGAGTAGACAGCGCTTGAACGAGCTGCCCCAACCCCGGCCCACCCGCCTGGAGAAAGGACTCAGCCTGACGAATTTGCTCGGCTCGCTGAATACCCGTTACCCCAAGTTCAACGAAGGCTTCGGCTACCCTTTGCAGGGGCGTAGAGCCCGGTGTCAGGTAGCGAATATCCCAAACCGAGCTAGCCTCAGACCGAGGCCGCTGGCTGAGATGCGCCATCAGCCCGGCCTTTAGGAGCGAGGTTTTACCTATGCCCGAAGCTCCCACCACCGCACAGAAACGGGATTGACTCACCTGCTCAGCCAGGTCTTTAGTCAGGGTTTCGCGGCCAAAAAAGAGATTGGCATGGGATATATCGAAGGGGACCAACCCCTGAAATGGGCAAAATCCATAGCTGAGGTGTTTCAGCCGTTCCAGGGTAGTGGTTTTAGAGGTTTGGACGGCTGTGGTTAAACCGGCCAGACGAGTGAGCACGATCTCACCGCCAGAGCTTTCAAACAGGGGTTGCTGCAATTCCCCTTTGAGTTGACGAGTCACCGTATCGGTCAAGGAGTGGCCATTCACTAATCCACCCTTGACCTTGTAGGGGTTCAGCCCCGACAGCAACGCCTGGGTAAAAACACTATGGGAGCCATCAAGCGATTCATAGGCTTCTTCGTATTCCCGTGAGGCCGCCATAAACAGGCGGTCTGTACCGGCCCGTGCGCCTGGGTCAGCCTCCAGAATGTTGAAAAATTCGCCGCTATTGCAGCAGTCAAGGATAATCACACGCTGGCGTACCGGACTTTCCTGTAGCAGCCGCCGCAGCCAGTACAGCGATAGACCATAGTGACCTGCCCCCGGATTAACATCGCTGGTGGCCAGATAGCCTTCCTGAATCCCGGCATGGCGCTGTAAACCATGCCCAGAGTAGTAGAAGATCGCGGTTTGGGGCACGGTTTTGCCCGCTGGCTTGAAGAGGCGAATCAGCCCTTCTTCCAGCATTTGGGTGGTGACTAGGGCCTGCTGGCTAATCGCCGGTTTTTGATTACGAATGGCCTCCGGCATCCGCAATACCCGGCACTCGCCAAAACTCTCCAGGCAGCGGGCCACTGACTCTGCATCATTGGCTGGGGCATTGAGGCTAGGTAAATGTTGATAGGTATTAATCCCAACAACAAGCGCATCCCGTGACATTTAAACCACCCTGGTTAGCGTTGGCCATCTCCACCCGTAGAGAAGAACCAGCTTACATAGCTCATTCCTGGTTAGCTGTATAGCCCTATCTCACATGAAAAAAAGTAGAGATAAAATTCAAACACAGGAATGATTTTGACTTATTTTTACGCTTCGACATTTTCACTTTAGCTAAGTTCACATAATCCCCTAAGGGGGGTGAAACCCCTAAGGAAAGAACTCTTCAGGATATTTCAGAGCACCTATTCGTTATCACAGTGAATATACTCAGAGTATATTTTGAGATAAAAAAGCAAAGGTTTATAGTGGAAAACCGATGCCACTTTAGAGCTTTTTATCTCAACTGCTTGAATGATCAAAAAAAAGACTGTATTTTCGCTGAAGTAATTCTGTACTGCCGCTACGTAGTTAAACTAAGGCGTGTGGAGGTTCGCCTTTTGCTTTTCTAGGCATTCTGCTCTAACTCATCGAGGGTAGCCAACACCTCTTGGCTGTGGATAGCGGGTCGCACTCCTAAGAACCTGGCCTGCATCGTGCCATCGGGGCCGATGATGTAGGTATGGCGCAGGGAAGTTGCCCCCAGCCATGACCCATAGGCTTTGCTGACCTGCCCATTCGGGTCAGACAGGAGGGGAAACTCCAGCCCTTCGGCGTCACAGAATTCGGCGTGGGAATCTACACTGTCAGCGCTGATGCCAATAACCTGGGCATTTCTAGCCTGATAGGCGGCCAAATCACGCTGAAAGCGCTGGGCTTCGATGGTACAGCCGGAGGTGAAATCCCTAGGATAGAAATAAAGCACCACCCACTGATTGCGAAAGTCTGATAGCGACACTTCGCCATCACCGCTGTTGGTAGGCAGTGTAAAGTTGGGAGCCGGGCTACCCAGGGGAATTTGATCACCGCCCATAGCCATAGCCGTAGGAGATAGGGCCATCCAACTCAGACACAGCCAGCAGAAACCCAACACTAGGGACAGTAGAGGACAACGCATATTAAGTAACCACAAATCTTCTTCACTAAAGTTAACACTTGCTTCGCCGCCCGGATCAGCCGCCGCTGATGCGTTCTTCTATGACCAGGGTTAGGCTCACCCAGGTGCCCTGGGCGTTGTAGGTACGCACCAGGCGGTGGCGCAGAGTCGGCGTAATCAGCCAACCGACTTCTAGAAACAGGGGTTTCCCCGGCTGAATAGTGGTGGGAAAACTGGCTGATGCACCACCGGGCAGCAGTAGCACCGTAACCGGTTGGCGGCCTTGGTCAAACTGTAGTGCCGAGCCAACTTGAACCCCTCGCGACTGAATTCCTGCTCCCTGCCCAAAGGAAAGAGATTGGAGGAGGGTTCCAGGTTCTGTGGGGCGAATCTCCAGTTGGGTAGCTATGGCCTGTTCCGGCTGAAGGTCTGGAAAAACCGTGACGGCTTCCCCTGCCCAGAGGCCAAACAGGTGCTCAACGCTAAGCGAGGGGCGATGGGGCGGCACCATGCCCTGGAGGTGTTCTTGAATCAGGGTGAGGCTGCCGAGACTGGGCTGTTTTGGGAAGATTTGGGCGATTCGCAGCCGCTCGCTGCCATGAATTAACCCCAGCTCGGCCCCAAATTCGCTGACCGGGCTCCACTGAATCGCCCCCTGGGAAAAGGCACCATTTTCGCAAAACAACACGCTGCGTCCCAGAGATCTGTATTCCAGCACGGTTTCAGTGGTGGGTTGTCCAGGGGAATATTTGCGAATTTCCTGGCGCATCATTGGCCCTGGCCAAGGGGGATGAGGGCCACCTCGGTAGAGATGTCTTGCAGAATGTCCCCAGTTGGGGACATTTGGGTAAAAGACCCCACCCAAAGCCCTTGATTTTTAAGTAAGCGCTCCCACTGTGAGGCCACAGGACTGCTCCCTGACATTTTCCCTATCTTCCCACGGGTGAGGGATTTCCCCTCCGCCTTCTGCCTTCCGCCTTCTGCTTTCCGCCTTCCGCCTTCTGCCCATTTTCCACCAGCCCTTCATTCTCCGCACCGCACCCCGTTACACTAAAGATGCTGATTGCCCTGAAACTGCTATGGCTGCTCCTTTGAGCTGGGCTGAGCTAGAAGCCCTGACCGATTTTGAGATCGATACCATCCATGGCCCGACCAATGCCCAGGCTCGGTTACGGTTGTTTGGGCGGCCTGAGTCTGAGGTGCGAGTAACGCTGTATCGCGATAACCACGCCTGGTGCCCCTATTGCCAGAAGGTGTGGCTGTGGCTGGAGGAGAAGCAAATCCCCTATCGCATCGAGAAAGTGACGATGTTTTGCTATGGGGAGAAGGAAGCCTGGTACAAGCGCAAGGTACCCTCTGGGATGCTGCCAGCCCTGGAACTGAACGGGCGGCTAGTCACCGAGAGCGACGACATTTTGATGGCGCTGGAAAGGACGTTTGGGCCACTGGGTGAGGGGATGACGGAAGCCTCGGTCATTCCCCTGCGGCAGTTGGAACGGTTGCTGTTTCGGGCCTGGTGTTCATGGCTGTGCTATCCGGCTCGGTCGGCGCGGGAGGATGAGCGGGCCAAAGAGCAGTTTACGGGCATTGTAGCCAGGGTAGAAGAGGCGTTGGGGCGCACCCCTGGGCCTTACTTTTTGCCGGAATTTGGCACGGCAGATGTAATTTTTACGCCCTACGTGGAGCGCATGAATGCCAGCCTGTTCTATTACAAGGGCTATTCCATGCGGGAGGAAAACCCTCGTTTTGGCGACTGGTTTGCAGCGATGGAAACTCGACCAACCTATCGCGGCACCCAGAGCGACTTCCACACCCATGTTCACGACCTGCCGCCCCAAATGGGGGGAGTGCTACACGAACGATACTCCCCAGACTCGCCTGAACCAGCAGCGGGTTGATCGTGGCCCCTGGCTGGGTCTGCCGGATGTTGGCTACCCAGAGCCAGAAACCTCACGGCAGGAGGCATTGCAGCGGGTGTTGAAGCATCGGGGTAACCTGATCCGCGTTAATCCGGCGCAGGATGCCCTGTTTGACGAAGCCCTCCGCTGTGCCCTGACCACCCTGATGACCGGCGAAGCCTGCCCGCCCCCTGCCAAGTCAGCGGTGCCCTTGCGGTATCTGCGCGATCGCGTCAACGTACCCCGTGATATGTCCATCTATGCCGCCAAGCGTCTGCGAGAAGCGCTGGAAGCAACCGCCGCCCTGGATGGCGATGGTCAGCCTGATCCACTGCCGGTTAAACACCGCCGCGACCAAGATCCGGCCAATTTTGCGATGGGGGCTATCGCTTGATGGAACCGACCGTGGCTCAGCCACCCCGTCCGGCTTTGCTGGCCCCTGCTGGCAACTGGGACTGTGCCAGGGCCGCTGTGGAAAATGGGGCCGATGCCGTCTACTTCGGCCTGGATCGCTTTAACGCCCGGATGCGTGCCGAAAACTTCACTGAGGCTGACTTGCCTGAGTTGATGGCCTTTTTGCATCGGCGCGGGGTGAAGGGCTACGTCACCCTCAATACCCTGGTGTTTCCAGCCGAGTTAGCCGCCGCAGAGCTGTACCTAAAAACCATCA
>JAAUUR010000144.1 GCA_012031045.1 Leptolyngbyaceae cyanobacterium SM2_5_2 | reverse complement strand
AACGCCACTGAAAGCTCTTGCGCGGTTTGCGCCTGGCTCCATTGGCGGTAGCTGTGGAAGAGTTCCTTAGCGCTATACTGCACCACTGGCCCATGACCAGGGGCCACCACGCCGAAGGGAAACGCCTCCATGCGATCCAGCGCGGCGGTTACCTGACGGACGCTAGAGGCAAACAGGCAGTCGAAATAATAGCGACGATCCTCTAGTAAATCGTTCCAGCCTAGGTCAAATACGGCTTCACCGCAGCGGTGTGCGCCAAAAAATTTGTCGGAATATAGAATGTTGGAGTATGGGTCAAAGGTGGCCATACCACCTGGGTAACGGGGTGTGGGAATAGGCACAAACTGAAGCCTGTGACCCTGTCCTAAATCAAGCTGGTCGTCGCCGCTGCGTACCACCCGCACCCGAGGCGAAGCATCTGGCAGCAGATCTCTCAAAGCCAGCGCAGCGGGATTAGAGCAGACTACCGTTACCTCCGGCAGCCGTTGCAGCAAAATCTTTAAGGTCTCAGCGCGGTTAGGATTGGTGTGTCCCAGAATGATGTAGTTCAACTGGTAAAGATTGATGTGCCGCTCCAGGGCGGTCAGAAACATCTGATTGAAAGACTCCCCGGGTGGATCCAACAGAGCGGCGCGATCGCCCTGAATCAGATAACTATTGGCAGTAGTGCCACGTTCCAGAGCGTACTCAATTTCAAAGCGGAGGCGATCCCAACTGCGACAGCGCAGCACCGTTGTTCCAGCGGCAATGGAATAAATCTGAACATCGCGATTTGGAGAAGTCATGGTGGCCAGAAGGGGGCTAGAGAGCGCAGGGTCACAACCGATCCCCTAGCTCTAGATTATCAGTTGGCCTGTTCACCCTACCTTTTAGCCATGGATTAGAGCCGTTGAGTGAAACTGAGTATCTGGCAGAACCTCCACCCCCGCTCTGTCACTCTTCTTCCTCCAGCCTTTGCCTCTAGCCATCTCGCCGGGTACGCACCCAACGTTGTTCTGGGCGAATTAAAAACGCAATGTAAAGGGGAATTTTCCAAAGCATGTAAAGGGGTATGGTGGCCAACTGGCGCAGACTCAAATCGGCACGGCCATAGCGATACCAGGCTAGAATCACCGCTGTAAAGAGAGCAATGGCGGCAGCTAGCGCTAGGTAAAAAGGTAACCAGACCTGGCTGAGCAGAGCAAAGACCAGGGTTACTGCTCCTACCGCCACCCAAGTCATTACCAACAGCGACAGCGGCAAAATCGCCACCTCCAGGGCTAGGGCCAGCAGGTCTAGCCGTCTTTGCCGCAGGGCTTGCCAGAGCAGCCTTGGCACGTAGGAGCGGAGAATTTGCAGATGACCATGCTCCCAGCGGGTGCGCTGCACCTTGGCTGCGTCGTCTTCGCTGGGCAGGCGGCTAGTTACCTTGGCTGGGGCTAAAAAGGTTGGGGAGTGCCCGGCCAACGCCAAATCTAGCCCCCATTTCATGTCTTCAGCAATGTGGCCACTAGCAACCGTTACGGCCATTGCAGTATTCCAGGGGAGAGCAATACCTGTGCCGGTGAGCAGGCAGGGTGCACCCATACGCTGGAGCCCCAGCGGCCTGACTAAATTTTTTACCTTAATGGCAAAGGCAGAAACAAAACCCTTGAGGCTGGTAGCCGGCGGCTGCTCGATCAGATAGTTGGCCTGCACGGGTCGCTGGGTGACCAGGGCATGATTGGCCAGTAAACTTAGTGCCCCTGGTTGAATGTCGCAGTCGGCATCCATTAAGAGCACAATATCCGGCGGGTCTGTTTTCAAGTGGGTTAACCCATAATCCAGGGCATAACCCTTGCCACGCTGATGGGTATTGGTGCGCTCAATTACGGTTGCCCCTGACCCACGCGCCATCGCCGCTGTATCATCGGTACAGTTATCGGCTACAACCAGCAGTCGATCCTGCACGCGCAGATCTGAACGCAATCCAGCCAGGGTTTGCCCAATCCCCAAAGCCTCATTGTGGGCTGGAATGACTACGGCTAGGGTAGTTTCCTCCATAAGCTGGGGAAAACAGTTTGTTGAGGGCAATTTGGGTAGAGCAAAACCCACTTCTAGAAGAAGCGTCAGACAAAGAACGAGTAGGATGGTCGCAACCGCGCCCAGGCCAAAGACCAGGAGAGTCATAATCATAGTGAGATAACAGTCTACATATAGAGTGATATAAATAACCAGTGGAACCACTTATCCGGGTAACTTAACCAACACACAATGCAGTGTGTACTAACTGGTTTTAAGCTAACCCCTTAGATTATCCAATACTTACTAGTAGCTCTAAATCCGAACCCTAAACTTCTCATCCCTGCCGAGGGAATAGACTTCATAACTGTGTAGAGCCTTGATGAAGACAGGATTTGAATAAAATCTACCGGTGATTAGTTGACGTCCTAGAGACTCATCGCCGGTGATGCCAGCCTAGATTAGGTTTGCGGTCAAGGCCGCCAGTAAGGCAAACAGCAATCTCCAATCTCAGTATTCCCACGATTCATTCCCTTGCGCACATCCGTTGAACTGAGCAAATTAACGGAGACAGCTGTACTCTACGTCAGACTTGGAGCCACCGCTAGTAATTTGCAGCCAAGCCAGCCTGCTGATTCAGCTATCAGCACAACCGTAGGTATGCCTAACTTTACTTCATAATCCTGGCTGGCTTTAATAAATTATCAGTAAATTCGAGGGCGGCAGCTTACTTGTATCAAAGCCAACAATTAAGCTAACAGGACAAGCTTGATTACTCTCTGATTGAATGTATTCTGTGAGACACACCGTTGTTTACAGCCGCCTTTACTGTAGCCAGTAGCCCATGAAGATTATATTCAAGTCCCTAACCTTAGTGACAGGTGGTTCCTCCCCATGGGAAGCCTTAAGTCAGCGTCGTGCTAAAGCTAACCCTAAGACCTACGACAACTGTTCTAGCTAAGGAGTGCTCATCAGGTTTGATGCCGCCCAGGTCAGTCATCTACATTTTTTTAGCCATTGGTTAATCGCATGGAGCCACAGTCCACTCAGCAGTTTGCTTCACCAGAAGTAGAGCAGCCCGATTCTCAGGCTGCCCTTTCGCCCGATATTGAACGGGTTTCTGGGCCCACTGTTTCCTCCCAAGAGGTTCAGCAACTCTACCGGCAGTTTCGTAAGGCAACCCTGGAATCTACTGCTAGAGAACTCCAGCGACAGCAGTACGAGCACATTCAGAAGCAGGTCGAGATCCTCAACATTCCGATCGACAATATTTCTGTCAGTGACTTTCTTAGTCAGTTGAAGCGGGGTGTGGTGTTTACCCCCAACGTTGACCACCTCATGAAACTCCAGAAGGATTTAGATTTTGTTAAGGCTTACAGCCAGGCCGACTTCCGCGTATGCGACAGCCAAGTGCTGATGATGGCGGCCAAGTTTTTGGGCAAACCTATTAAAGCCAAAATCTCTGGTTCTGATCTGTTTCCTCTGTTTTGTGAGCATCACCGTAACAACAAGCACATCAAGATTTTTTTGATGGGAGGGGCCGAAGGCGTTGCGGCCCGCGCCCAGGAGCGCATCAACGAGCGGATTGGCCGAGAAATCATTGTGCAGGCTCATTCTCCTTCCTTTGGCTTTGAGAAAAGCGAGGAAGAGTGCCAAAAAATCTTGGAGATGATTCGCCAATCTCCAGCTAACGTTTTGGTCGTTGGGGTAGGTGCTCCTAAGCAAGAAAAGTGGATTGCCAAGTACAGAGAGCACCTGCCGTCCATCGATATCTTTATGGCGGTAGGGGCGGCGATTGATTTTGAAGCTGGCAATAAACCCAGAGCCCCTGAGATCATGAGTAAGCTTGGTCTGGAGTGGCTCTATCGGCTTGCCTCAGAGCCCAGGCGTCTTTGGAAACGCTATCTGGTAGACGACTTTCCCTTCCTCTGGCTGGTAGCTAAGGAGCGTTGGGCTCAATTTTCGGCGTACCTGGTAATTCTCACCACTGCTTCCAGGTTTCCGTTCTGGCTAAAGGGGAGCGCTCCCTTTAGCCAGACCAGCAAGTCACAGCCAGAGCTACCGTTCTCGCAATTTTATGGCACCTTAGAGGGGCGCTTTTGCTAGTGGTGTGCCATGGTATCTGTTTCTGTCAGCGGCATGGCTCAGTCGGCCTTGCTGTCTGAGCATTTGTTGGCCTACTATCGTCGATTGCCTGAGTCGCCATTGACCGTTGTAGATGTGGAAACAACTGGGCCACGCCCCCATGAAGCCCGGGTGATTGAAATTGCTGTGATTCAAGGCTCCCTGGCTGCGGGCATTACCTACGAAGCTAGTTTTTTAGTGAATGCGAGTGTGCGAGTGCCTTACCCCATTACTCGCCTAACTGGTATTACTACGGCCATGACGGCTGAAGGCATGGCGGCAGAGGAGATCTGGCCTCAGCTGCAGACTCGGTTAAGCGAAGGAATTTTAACTGGCCATAACCTGGCCTTTGACTATGGGTTTATTCAGGCAGAATATCGCCGCCTGCAACAGGGGTTTCAGCGACCGGAGCAGCAGCGATTCTGCACGGTCATTCTGTCGCGCTTACTTCTGGCTGATTTGCCATCGCGTAGTCTACCGCAACTCGTCAGCCACTTTGGGTTTGAGGTAGGGCAATCCCACCGAGCCCTAGCCGATACCAAAGCCTGCTGGCTCTTGGCCAATTGGCTCTTGGCTCAACTGCAAGATACCTCTGATGAGGCTCTACGCCAGCAGTTAGCCCAACAGTGGATACCCCTACGAGAAGCTGCTAAAGCCTTTCCCTTTACTCGACGCGAGCTACAGCAGCAGTTAGACAAACGCGGCTGCGAGTACCAAGCTTCTCGCCGTAGCAACCGTTATCTGTATCGCCGAGGCGATATCGAAGCGCTGTACCTCGATCTCTATCCCCAACAGCTAGACCTTACCCTTTCTCCAGACTAGTGGCGGAAGGCGGAAGGCAGAGAAGTGGCGAAAATCTAGCTGACAAAACTCTCAAAGCCGGCGTCCAGAAGCCGCCCTCCGCCTTCTCATCCTACCCGCTGGTTATCGATAGCCCGTTGACCAGAATCGACGGCGTGTAGCAAGAACCATTCCACTCAGCATCATTGCCCAGGGCCAGATTATCTTTAAGCGCGGCGTAAACATTGCCAGCCACCATCGTGTCTTTTACACGGCCCAGAATTTCCCCCCGCTGAATGTGGTAACCCAGATCGATATTCACGGAGAAATCGCCAGAAATCCCGGCGCCGCCGCCCAGGATTTGATCCACCAAGATGCCGTTAGTCGATGGTAGTCATCAGGTCAGCAGGGACGGCTGCCCGGGCTCAATCAACATGTTGTAAAGGCTGGGGGTGGGGTAGCTGCCCAGCCCTGGCCGAAACCCATTGCCCGTAGAGCCGCCGCCCAGCCGTCGCCCAACGGCGCGATCGCAGTAAAACAGCGTCAGCACGCCCTGGTCGATAAAGACTAAACGCTGGGTGGGGGTACCTTCATCATCAAAGGGGCAGCTAAAGGGGCCAGCGTCTGGATCCTGACATAGGGTAATGGCACTGGAGATCATTTGCTGCCCCAGACCATCGCTCCAGGGCGAGGAACGCTCCAGCACGCGCTTGCCGCTCAAGGCCGATTGCAGCGTGCCCCACAGCATATCAGCGGCCTTGGCGGTAAAAATCACCGGCAACCGCCCCGATGCTACAAGGGCAGAGCGCTCGGCCCAGGCCAGACGTTGCAAAATTTGGTCGGTTAGGCTGTCGATATCTAGCCTGTTGCGGCGGGTTTGGCCATCACTGACGCTTAAAAAATCATCGCCGCGAATCCATTCTGCCGAGGCAAAGCCGCTCAGAGTGGTATCGCTGTAGCTGCAATCTAGCCCACGGGTGTTGATAATCCGTGTGGTTTCTACGTCACACTCCATTTCAACTTCGCAAAGCACCTCTGGGTAGGTGCTGCGAATCTGGTCGATCACCCGTTGACCCCATTCAATCAACTGCTCCACGGCTACGGCCTGTCCCATATCGGGATAGCGCTGGGTAGTGCCAGCGGTAATGTCAATCGGCTCAGGGTCGTTCAGGGCACTCAGGGCAATCGCCTTTTCTACGATGGGGCCTGGTTCAACGTTGCCGTAGGCCACGACTAACCCAGGCCGCCCGTTGACCCACAGGCGCAGGGCTGTACCAATAGCAGAGGAAGTCTCAAGCTGCTTCAGGCGGTTGGCTTCAAAAAAAACCGGCTGGGATTGTGACTCCGATTGGAGCACTTCTGCGGCTTCAGCCCCGTGCAGTAGGGCCAGGTCTAACAGCTTCTCAGCCAGGGATTCATCAGGTAGACCAAGCTCCATAGTTAGAGGTAGGCGATAAGCGCTTAAGATTGAATGTTTTCTATAATCCCGGATTGGGGGATCTCTGGGAAGAGGATGGCGCAAAACTGGCCGACCTGGCTAGCAGACGAGCCCCGGACTAGACCGGTTGGCAACCGTTACAGATTTTAGACCTTAGCCATCAAGCGAGTGGATGATTAGCACGTAGGCACTGTGGCACAATGAAACGTAGACTAAACTTGTGTTCTGCTATCAACATTGAGATTCTAGTGAGTTCTATTGCTGCTGCCCCAACTGTTGCCTCGGCTTCTCCTCGGCGTGTGGTCTTTCCATTTACCGCTGTCATTGGCCAGGATGCCATGAAGCTGGCCCTGCTGCTTAACGTCATCGATCCCAAAATTGGCGGGGTGATGATTATGGGAGATCGGGGCACGGGCAAATCCACCACGATTCGCGCCTTAGCCGACCTGCTGCCCGACATTGAGGTCGTGGCCGACGACCCCTTTAGTCGCTCACCTGAGGATCCTGACATCATTGCCGAGCGTGGGCCGAATAGTTTGCCCGTTGCCTTCAAAAAAGTACCGATGGTTGATCTGCCCCTCGGCGCTACGGAAGACCGGGTATGTGGCACCATCGACATTGAAAAAGCCTTATCCGAAGGGGTTAAGGCCTTTGAACCGGGGCTGTTAGCCAAGGCCAACCGAGGCCTTCTATACGTGGATGAGGTGAACCTGCTGGACGACCACCTGGTGGACGTGCTGCTGGATTCGGCGGCCTCTGGATGGAATACTGTGGAGCGGGAAGGCATCTCCATTCGCCACCCGGCTCAGTTTGTGCTGGTGGGTTCTGGCAACCCGGAGGAGGGCGAACTGCGACCTCAGTTGCTCGACCGTTTTGGCATGCACGCCGAAATTCATACCGTGCGCGATCCAGAATTGCGGGTGCAAATTGTGGAGCAACGCTCCGAATTTGACCAAAACCCTGCTGCCTATATTGCCAGACACCAGGCCCAACAAGACATTCTCCAGGCCCGGCTGGTAGAGGCTCAAAAGCGGCTGCCCCAAGTCACCATCGACCATGCCGACCGGGTAAGGATTTCCCAGGTTTGCTCTGAACTGGATGTCGATGGTCTGCGAGGTGATATTGTTACCAACCGTGCGGCCAAAGCCCTGGCGGCCTACGAGGGCCGTACCGAAGTCACTCTGGACGATATTCGCCGGGTGATTGTGCTCTGCCTCCGCCACCGTCTGCGTAAAGATCCCCTAGAGAGCATCGACTCTGGCTATAAGGTCGAGAAGGTGTTTTGTCGGGTGTTTGGCCTGGCTGACCCCGATGAAGTGGCCGTCAATGGTCGCCAGCCCGTAGGGGCACGTTAGTTCAGGATGCCATGGGAGATCGCATCCTAGGCCTAGATCCGGGCCTAGCTATACTGGGCTTTGGCCTAATTGAAACTCCAGCCGCCCAAGTGAGCGGAACCTCTGGAGCAGCGGTAGTGGACTTTGGCGTGATTGAGACTCCTGCTAATACCCCGGTTGGCGATCGCCTCTGCACGATCTACGATGACCTCCACAGTTTGCTTACCCAGTTCAAGCCTAGTCTGGTCGTCATTGAGAAGTTCTTTTTTTACCGCATGGGCAACACTATTTTGGTGGCCCAGGCCAGGGGGGTAGTGATGCTGGTACTAGCCCAACACCAGCTTCCCTTCCTGGAATTTACCCCCGCTCAAGTCAAACAAGCGCTTACTGGTTATGGCAATGCCGATAAAGCCGAGGTTCAGCAGGCCGTTGCCAGAGAGCTAGCTCTGGAGTATATCCCTCGCCCTGATGACGCAGCCGATGCTCTAGCCTTGGCCCTAACTGCCTGGTTCCAAAGGTTGATCTAGCCATCCGCTGCAAGGCTTTCACAGGAGAAAGCAACCAGATTTCTTCAGCAATTCTGGTTAATTGCCGCGCGAAGCAGAAACCCGGTTTCTGGGGAGAGAAACCGGGTTTCTGCGTTGTGTCCCAGAATTTCTGGCCATGGCCAGAAACCTGGTTCCGAGCTAATCCCTGGGCATCGCTGCCCAGGGCCATGCCTGTAGTACCAGGCTTTTCATAAAGATTGGAATAAGCTTTTGGTGCTTAAATTGTCGTTAATTTATCCTTACCACCCATCTGATAGGCTTTTTATGTGGAAATACTGACATTTTGATCGGGGTGATGCCAATGACTGGTCTCAAGTTACGGGTCTGAAGTTAGTAGAGGATTCCACCTAATAGTCGGGCTACCAGCGCCGCTGGGGCGTAGATGTTTACTCAAGCAGGTATTTAAACCACGGGGTCTTTTTTAAACCCCAAGCCCGACCCAGGGTGAATTAATTCACAGGGTCGTGAGTTAAAAGCTGTAGGCGGTTGACCGCTCCTGCGGCGGCTTTAGCCTGCTTTTTGGGGTGTTTCAAGAACTACCAGCACTGTTTAAGACCGTTTGTTTTCCCTCAAATTTTGGGGCCAGGGGCCATTCTACCGACTCATTCTAAATTCTGGTTGTATACCCCCGATTGATGTTGCTAAAGAACGAAAAGAGAAGACAGAAGAACGAAATGAAAGCTCTCTGTGATGAGGTTTCAGCCATCTAGTCTGTCCTAACCAACCATTCATTTGCTATAGGGGCAATCAACCGTTTGCCCCTATGGGATGCCTGTTTTAATTCGAGGTTTTTAAATTCGGATTTGGCATAACTTCAGGGGCCAGACGCCCCAGCCAGGAAAGCCAGACCTGAAAGATTTGTTTTTTTGCAAAAGACTCGTTTTTTTGAAAATTCGCGATAAAAATTTTTGGAGTAGTGGCCGCTAATGAGTATTTCTCTCAATCAAATCGGTACATTTGCAACCGGTGTTTTTGACGATGGGGCAGCGGAAATTTCTGCCTATGACGCTACCAGTCAGCGGTTGTTTGTGATTAATTCAAACGCCACCACCATTGACGTTCTTGACCTCAGCGACCCCACCAACCCCACCAAGATTGGCCAGTTTGACGCTACAGCCTTTGGGGCCGGGGCCAACAGCATAGCGGTTAAAAATGGGCTGATGGCCGTGGCCATTGAAAGCGCCGTCGCCACCGACCCTGGCACCGTCGCATTCTTTAACGCCGCCGAAACCAACTTTTCTAGCCCCACGGTGCTGGGGTCGGTTCCCGTGGGGGCACTGCCCGATATGCTCACCTTTACCCCCGATGGTACTCGGGTGCTGGTGGCCAACGAAGGGGAACCCGGTGCCATTGACCCGGTGGGGTCGGTCAGCATCATCGATGTGGCGACGTTTGCGGTTCAAACGGCGGATTTCTCCGGGTTTGATGCCACTACCGAACGGGCCGCCGGGGTACGGATTTTTCCCGGTAAGACCGTCGCCGAAGATGTAGAGCCAGAATACATTTCGACCGATAACACCACGGCCTATGTGGCGCTCCAGGAAAATAACGCCATTGCCGTCGTGGATCTGGCGACGGCTACCGTTACCGATATTTTGCCCCTGGGCACCAAAGACCACAGCCTGCCGGGCAATGGTCTGGATGCCAGCGATCGCGATGTAGATGGCACCAGCGCTGGCGGGGGTACCGTCAGCATTCGACCGCAGCCGGTTCGAGGTCTGTACATGCCCGACGCGATCGCCACCTACACAGTCGGCGGCCAGACCTACATCGTCACCGCCAACGAAGGGGACGACCGGGGCGAAGACGAGCGCATTGGCGACCTGGTAAATACCGTTGATGGCACCCTGCCAGCCTTAGACCCCACCGCCTTCCCCGATGCCGCCACCCTACAGCAGGATGAAAACCTGGGTCGGCTGGGCGTTTCTACCATTGATTGGCGACACCGATCGGGGATGGTGACTACGACCAGTTGTTTGGCCTACGGGGCGCGCGTCTTTCTCCATCTTCAACGCCACTACCGGTGAGCTGGTCTACGACAGCGGCGACGACTTCGAGCAAATTACCGCTACCGCCTTCCCGGCTAGCTTCAACTCCGACAACGACGACAACACCTTCGACACCCGCAGCGACGCCAAAGGCCCGAGCCCGAAGGGGTGGTCATTGGCGAAATCGACGGTAAGTTCTACGCCTTTGTGGGCCTGGAGCGGGTCGGTGGCATCATGGTGTACGACATTACCGACCCGGCCAGCGCCACCTTTGTGCAGTACCTCAACAACCGCGACTTTAGCGCGGCTGTGCAGCTTCCGGATGGCTCCACCAACCCCGCTGCCGGTGACCTCGGCCCCGAAGGGCTTACTTTCATTGCCGCCGCCGACAGCCCCAATGGCCAACCGCTGCTGGTGGTGGCTAACGAAGTCAGCGGTACGACGACGATTTACGAAATCCAGGCCGATCCCCAAGGTTCTATTGGAGTGTTAATCAGTGAGTTCCAGCCCAACCCGGCTGGGAATGACCCGGCGACATCCACCTTCGAGCTGAGCGGTACCCCCGGCGAGACCTTTAATGGCTGGATTGTCAGCCTTGAAAGTGATGGGGCCAGCGGTATCGTTGATCAGGCGTCAGCGGTTTCCGGCACCTTCGATACCAGTGGATTGCTGGTAGTCGATGTGCCGGATCTGGAAACCCTCATGCGCTCACTGACAGCGCAATCGTTACGCGAAGCGTTTCCCGAGGTCCAGGCTTGTCTTGACTATCAAGTGCTCTGCTATTTACAGGCCCACAAGCACCTGAGCCGCTCGGATACGCAACAGTGCATCGCAACACTGTGCGAAGAGGCTCTGTTTGAGATTGCCAGTGCTGAGGCGATTACGTTTAGCCATAATCCACAGCAAACACTGGTGCCCCCGTTTTAGCCCTCCTGAAACGCTGCCGATTTAATGGTGGCGGTGGCACAGCAGCAAAAGCCAATGGCAAGGACTCAACCCCCCGCATCATTAATGCAGTGCCCTGTTTGGCCCAACCTGAGGCGCTGCGCTCACAG
>JAAUUR010000143.1 GCA_012031045.1 Leptolyngbyaceae cyanobacterium SM2_5_2 | reverse complement strand
CGCTAGGGTCGCCCTGTCAGCTAGGGAGGGTTCTGCCTTAGTCGCCGTTTGAAACTCAACCACCCCATTACGCCGATTCTGGGCAATCACATTGTCTTGCAAGCGGGGTTGGGCACTGCCGTCCAGCACAATGCCCTCCTGGTTCTGGAAGATTTGGTTGTTAACAATCTGTGGTTGGCACCCGGCGCTACGCGAATGCCAATACCGGTTTGCTCAAAGCGATTGTTTCGCACCTCAGCGGTGGACTGGCCTGCGATCGCCAGCCCTACCACACCGTTTTGCCTGAACTGGTTCCCCTCAATTACTGGGGCACTTTGCCCACCAACGTATACCCCACCATACCCGCTGCCCACAAAGACATTCTGGCGAATCACCGGGCGACCAGCCTCAATCACCAGGCCATAGCCCGACGTGCTGGTGTTAGTCACCGTTACATGGCCTAGCCCGGCACCGTCTACCCCCACTACTGTGGCGTGAACCAACCCCTCCGTTGGACTGGGTAAAATACCGCTGCCGCGAATCACCGTTTGCCCTGGCCCCGCTCCCGGTGCTCCCTGCACCGTTACGCCCGCCTTGAGCTGGATCGGGAACCGCTCCCCCGATGCTTCGCTGTACTCCCCAGCGGCCAGGACAACGATAGAATTAACCGCCGCCCCTTGCAGGGCATGGGTAATCGTTTGGTAGGGCCGCAGTTGGCTGCCATCGCCACGGCTATCGCTCCCGACCGCCGCACTGACGTGGATTAGGGTGTAGGTCGGCTCTGGGCTCACTTGAGCTACCGCTGGCCCTCCTTGGGCTGGGGAAGGGAGGGTTTGCCCCAGGGCCGGGGCCAGACCTGCCAGAGCAACTGCTGTAGCCGTAGCCGTTAGGGAGAAGAGGACATGAGGAGACATAGGCCAGGTGAGGTGAGAGGAGTTGACACGTACAAATCCACAAACGCAGTTCCACCCGTGGGTGGCTTTCTATCTACGACTGAGGAGATGATGCACTGAGCCAGTAGGAACCACAAACTGATAGCTTGAGCGAGCCAATTTGGCTTCTAGACTTTACCAAACTTAACCTTGAAAATGTGCCCTTATCCTCATGCGGCAAATGCCTATCGGCACGCCCAGCCATCCGCGAATCCCTGGTAGGGTTACTAGTATGCTCAGGAGTATGCTGACGTCCTATGAATTCTCTGCCGCTGACCTATCCCCCCAGCCCCAAAAGTAACCAAGTTGATACCTACCACGGGGTTGATGTGCCCGACCCCTACCGCTGGCTCGAAGAGCCGCAGTCTGCCGCCAGCCGTGAGTGGATTGAGGCGCAGAATCAAGTCACTGAGGGGTACTTAAAGGAGCTATCGGGGCGTCAGGCCCTTCAGCAACGGTTGACCCAGTTGTGGAACTACGAACGCTACAGCACCCCATTCAAACGGGGGGGGCGATACTTCTATTTCAAAAACGACGGCCTGCAAAACCAGAGCGTGCTCTACACCCTGCCCAGCCTGGAGGCCGAACCCACCATCCTGCTTGACCCCAACACCCTCTCGGAGGATGGCACGGTGGCCCTTAGCGGCATGGCCGTTAGCGAGAATGGCGCTTACCTGGCCTATGGGCTCTCCACTGCCGGGTCAGACTGGGTTGAGTGGCATGTGCGAGATATTGCCACCGGCACCGACACCGACGATGTGCTGAAGTGGGTCAAGTTCTCTGGCGCGTCTTGGAGCCATGACCATCAGGGCTTTTTTTACAGCCGCTATGATGAACCCAACGAAATCAACAAGCTAGAAGCGGTTAACTACTACCAGAAGCTCTACTACCATCGCCTGGGCACCTCCCAGGCCGCAGACGTGCTGATTTACGAACGTCCTGACCAAAAGGAATGGGGCTTTGGCGGCAGCGTTACCGAAGATGGGCAATACCTGCTCATCTCGGTCTGGCGAGGCACCGACCCCAATAACCTGGTTTTTTACAAAGACCTCAGCGCGCCAGATAGCCCAGTGGTAGAGCTGATTTCTACCTTTGAAGCAGACTACAGCTTTGTGGATAACGCGGGCAGCCGCTTCTGGTTCCGCACCGATTTAGAAGCCCCCAGAGGACGGTTGATGGCCATCGACATCAACCAGCCAGAGCGTGACCATTGGCAAGAGGTTATCCCAGAAAGCGAGGACACGCTGGAAGGGGTGGGTTTGCTAAACCACCAGTTTGTGGCGGACTATCTCAAGGATGCCTACACCACCATTCGTATCTATTCCCTGGAGGGAGAGTTTCAGCGTCAGGTAGAGCTACCTGGCATTGGCTCCGCTGGCGGGTTTGACGGCAAGCGAGAGGACACGGAAACCTTCTACAGCTTTACCAGCTTTACCGTGCCCAGCACTATCTACCGCTACGACCTGGTAACGGGGGAAAGCACGCTCTATCGCCAACCCCAGGTGGATTTTGACCCCAGCGCCTACGAAACCACCCAGATCTTCTACGCCAGCAAAGACGGTACCCGCATTCCCATGTTCATTACCCACAAGCGGGGAATTGAACTGAATGGCCAAAACCCAACCCTGCTCTACGGCTACGGTGGCTTTACGGTTTCTCTAACGCCAGCCTTTTCGGTCAGCAACCTGGTCTGGCTGGAAATGGGAGGTATCTACGCCGTGCCCAACCTGCGGGGCGGTGGCGAGTACGGCGAAGATTGGCACCAGGCTGGCATCAAACTCAAGAAACAAAATGTGTTTTGATGATTTCATCGCCGCTGCCGAGTGGTTGATGGCACAGGGCTACACCAGCCCCCAAAAGCTGGCCATTATGGGCGGCAGCAACGGTGGCCTGCTGGTGGGAGCCTGCATGACCCAGCGGCCCGATCTGTTTGCCGTGGCTCTGCCCGCCGTCGGGGTGATGGATATGCTGCGGTTTAACCAGTTCACCATTGGCTGGGCCTGGGAATCTGACTACGGCTCTCCCCAAAACGAGGAAGAGTTTAAGGCGCTCTATGCCTACTCTCCCCTGCATAACCTCCAGCCCGGTACCGCCTACCCCGCTACGCTCATCACCACCGCCGACCATGATGATCGCGTTGTGCCTGCCCACAGCTTTAAGTTTGCAGCGGCTCTCCAGGCGGCCCACAGTGGCGATGCCCCCGTGCTGATTCGCATTGAAACTAAAGCCGGGCATGGAGCCGGTAAGCCCACCGCTAAGATCATTGAAGAAGCCGTAGATAAATGGGCATTTTTGGCCCACAACCTGGGAATGCCGCCCCTGGTGGACACCTCTGGTTGACGGCTTTATCCCCGCCGCCCCTGTTTGACCGCAATTATGACTGGGGCAATCACCGCCGCAACAATTCCCGCCGCAAACCCATTGTTGTATAAGTTCAGGCCAGCATGGTTGAAGCCAACTGTGAGGGCTGCCGAGGAGTGCAAAAAGCCCGCCACAATGCCCCATGGCCAACCAAACTGACCCGCAATGGGGGCAAGGGTAGTACCAAACAGGGCGGCCAGCACAATGGCTGGATCAGTGATATTCCACGGTTTAGCCAGAGAACCCAGAAAAACACCAAGCATGATCGGAACAATGTTGAGTGGGTGTTTGCCGAAGGCGGCAAACCCAACGATTGTTAAGATTCCACCAATGGTTGGGCCATTTAAATCTGCTCCAATTACCCGAAAGTAGGCCAGACCAATCAGCCCGCATAGGCCCATATTCACCATCGTTGCGCCAAGACCAACAATGGCAACGAAATCGGTGGGAGCCTGTCCCGATAATTTGATGAGGGTGGATAACTGACTGAGCGATCGACGATCCAGACAAAGACCTGTTATCAGCATGGATAGGAAAAGCATCGCCATAAAACCGGTCAATACACCCCTATTCTCTGATGTCCAAATCATCACCGGATCGGGAACAAAGCCATAGGATTTGTAGAGCGCAACCACCAAAGTGCCGATAATACCTGCGGTGAACCCAATGTTGTAAAGATTGAATCCGGCATGGGCCTTGAATAATTGGGAGGCCGCAGGCGCTAGGATAAAACCAAGCAGTAGGGCGGTGAACAGCGCCAGCGGAATACTAACGCGGCGGGGAATAGCGGTACTGTAAAGAATCTCGGAGAATATAGGAGCCAGAGCACAGCCAAAGAAGGCGATATTAATATGAGCCGCAAATGGCTCGTTTCGGAATTTTGCGTAAAGCCATACCCCGGCAACAATGGGCCAAACATTCAATAGGTTTTTGCCAAACAGGCCAAATCCAAGTAGTAGAAAAAGACTTGCGATTGATGCACCAGATACAGCAGCCCCGGTAATGCGGTAACAGGCGACAGCGCCGCACGTTAGCAGGCCAG
Source organism: Leptolyngbyaceae cyanobacterium SM2_5_2 (assembly GCA_012031045.1). GTDB lineage: Bacteria > Cyanobacteriota > Cyanobacteriia > Phormidesmidales > Phormidesmidaceae > Nodosilinea. The sequence continues at coordinate 6,973 of JAAUUR010000143.1, read as the reverse complement.
CGTTGACGAAGGCCGCCCCCATCCCTCCCACACCGATGTAATCCGTAATTAGGGCATCGCGGGTGGTGATAATCTGAACTAGGCCCTTCAGAAGCTCACCCGGTGATGACACGAGAAACCCAAAGACAATGAACGCCAAGGCATAGGAGATAACAATCCTCAGAATCAGGCGATTAGAGATCAGTTGATCTGGGGATGCAACCTCTGCAAGTTTCGTATTCATGCGTTTTATGCGATGTAGTTAGGAGGAATCTGAACACGGGCTTGAACTTAAATCCCACCTAATTCTGGCAGTCAATTCCTGAGGAGCGGTAAAGTTTAAAAAACGCAACAAATCCTGGTTTAACCATGCATCAATAGATGAACGTTCGGTTAAATCTTAATTTTCTCCTATCAGCAAAAACTATAACAATCGAGCAACTGAGCTGTACAACTTTGGGTACGGTCTAATCCAGAGAAGAGTTGCCTGTAACTCTTTCCCGCTTTAGCAGCGTACAAGCTAAAACAATACCCAACATCGCTAAAAATGCCATTGGATAGAATACATAGTTGTAGGTGCCAAATAAATCTCGAATGCGGCCTGTTGCTAATGTTCCAATCAAAGCGCCAACTCCATAGGCCGTGAAGACAATGCCATAGTTTTGGGCATACTGATCAGGATTAAAGAAGCGCAGCGTTATGGTTGGGGCCATCGCCAACCAGCCGCCAAGACAAAACCAGAATAGGCAAAAGGCAATGAGATACGTAGCAATCTGCCCAGCCTTAGCATTGATCATTAACATACAGGCAATCAGAATCAGCACATAGGAGAAAATTGCCACGTAGTGAGGCTTAAGCCGATCACATAACCAGCCAAATAGTGGACGACTTATCCCATTAAACAGAGCAAACAAAGAGACACTACTAGCGGCCATAGACGGACTTATATTAATAATTTCTCCCCCCACTGGACTGGAGATACCAATTGCACTCAACCCCACTAGGGTACCGAGCATATAGCAAAGCCACAGCCCGTAAAATGATCGACTCTTCAATAAGCTTCTAGGGTAGGCTAGGGCCGAGATCGATGGAGAAGTTGCGGCATTTTGCCGAGGGTGCCAGTCCTTAGGCGGCAACTTCATGGCCAGGGAAATCACTAAAATAATAACCGTAAAGGTTATGCCAAGAATACGCAGGGCGGGGCGAACTGAGTAGGTTTCAATTAATTGATTGGCCAGAGGAGCAGTGAGCAAAGGCGAGAGGCCAAAGCCAACAATCGTCAAGCCTACAGCTAAACCTTTCTGATCAGGAAACCATCGAGAGATGACAAAGATAGGGACACCATAGACAATGCCAATTCCGGTTCCAGCGATTACCCCGTAGGTAAAGATTAGGACTCCAACCTGGGTAGCAAAGCTTGAAAGAATGTAGCCCAAACCTAGGACAATACCTCCGATGGCCGTTGCAATCCGGGTTCCAATACGGGGAAGGTAAAAGCCCGTGATTGGCATCAGTGCCGCATAGAAAACTAACACGAAAGTATACGGTAACAGGCTTTCAGCCGCACTAATTCCTAACTCATTTTCTAAGGGAGTTCTAAAGATGCTCCAGGAATACACACTTCCTAAACAGAGCAAAATAATCATCCCTAAAGGAATCAGAAACCATCGGCCTCGATTGGCAGGGCATCCCAAGACCATTATCTTTTGCTTATGATGAGTTGTGGTGCTCATAATCTTCTTAAAGGATCGAGAACTAAACCAGCTGTGCAGACAGAATCGACAAAGTTACCCACCACACCTTACTGTGTTTTCACTCTTCAATTTGTATAGAAATAGCCAGAATAGCTTAGGTGTTGCAGTGACCTATATTAGTCCAGGACAGAGGGGTGGTCTATAGCGATTTCTTAATGAATAAGGTGTACCTAAACCTAAGAAACCTCTCAATACTAAGAGGCCTAAGCCCCTCGCCCGTGCTGCACCTGAGTGAGAACGGCTATAGACAGAAACCTTCTGAAAAACTTCACCAATCAACTGTGGCAGCCTCAGGCACAGCGGCCAACAATTCCCAGCTCATTTTCTGGCCTAGCTCCCTGGGCTGGCTAGGTTGCGGAAGCGGGTAAACTGCGGCTCGAACAGGAGCTTAACGGTGCCGGTGGGGCCATTACGGTGTTTGGTAATAATCACTTCGGCAATGCCACGATCCGGCGTATCGGGATCGTAATACTCTTCGCGATAGAGCATCATAATTAAATCTGCATCTTGTTCGATCGAACCGCTTTCTCTCAAGTCGCTCATCATCGGGCGTTTGTTAGTGCGAGATTCTACCCCCCGGCTGAGCTGAGATAGGGCAATAATAGGAACATTAAGCTCGCGGGCTAGACCTTTGAGCGATCGCGTAATCTTCGACAACTCCTGCACCCGGTTATCGCTACCGCCCTCCATTAGTTGCAGATAGTCAATCAAAATCAACCCCAGGGCACCGCCCTGTTCGGCCTGGAGGCGGCGGCACTTGGAGCGCATGTCGGTGACAGAAATGTTGGGAGTATCATCAATAAAAATTGGCATGACCGATAGAATGCCAATTCCATTACTCAGCTTGGTCCACTCGTTTTGCTGAATTCGCCCAGTCCGTAGGCGGGTGCTTTCAATTTCAACTTCGCTGGATAGCAAGCGATAGACCAACTGCAATTTAGACATTTCCAAACTAAAAATGGCCACCGGCAGCTTGTGCAATTCAGCAATTTTGCTGGCAATATTTAACACAAACGCGGTTTTTCCCATTGAAGGACGGCCAGCCGCAATAATCAAATCAGAGCGCTGAAACCCCTGAGTCATGGCATCTAGATCATAAAAGCCGCAGGGCACGCCGGGAAGTACCAGTCCCAGGTTGCGCTGCTCGATTTCTGAAAAGGTTTCAATCAAAATGTCTGACGTGGCCGTTAGCCCAGTCTGGGGCCGCACCTGGGTAATACTAAAGAGTTTTTGTTCTGCCTGATCCAGCACATTTTCGAGGGGAAGGGTGGTGTCGTAGCCAAGTTGGGCAATTTCGCCGCCGGTTTGAATTAGAACCCGGCGGGTGTATTTATCCATTACCAGCGTGGCGTACTGGTCAATATTGGCCGCGCTGATGGTGCGATCTACCAATTGGGCGAGGCGGGCCTGACCCCCAACTTTTTCTAGCTTGTCATGGTCTTTAAGCCAGACGGTAATGGTCATTAAATCCGTCGGCTGCCCCTTGGCGTGCAGGTCGAGGGCCGCCCGATAGATATCCCTATGGGCCCCAATATAAAAAGAGTCTGGGGAAAGAATCTCCATCACCCGACCAATGGCCTCAGGATCCAGGAGAATGCCGCCTAGAATGGCCTCTTCGGCTTCAATATTCTGGGGGGGCAGGCGGTCATTCACCGCATCAAATGGCAAGTTCTGAACCATGGGCGCAGGGGGGATGGTAGACAGGTTAGGGATTTACTATAGCAACCGCCATATTCGTTAGGGCATTTTGCCGTTACGGAACTCCATCCGCCCAATTCAGTCCCTCAAGCTAGGGGAGGTTTCCTCTCCGGATGAGCGACACGCATCTACCATGGCAAGCTGTATGCAGCATTCTCTCAGATTGGGCAAGCGTAGAAATCGGCTAGTTGGTCTGGGCCTAGCGGTGCTGATGAGCCTTGGGTTTTGGTTTCTGCATGGCCTGCGGGTATCGTCCGCCGTTGCTCAAGCTGATCTGTTTGAGACGGTTTGGGAAACGATTAACGAGAACTTTTACGACCCCAACTTCAATGGGCTGGACTGGTTTGCCGTGGGCGAACGATATCGCCCCAGGGTGGCGCAAGCCTCAACCCCTGCTGAAAAAGTGGCCTTAATTAATCAGATGTTGGCAGAGCTAAAAACCTCTCACACGCAGTTATACACCCCAGCCGAACCGGCCTATTATCAGCTACTGGGCATTTTCTACCCGCGCTGGCCAGAGCTACAGCAGCAACTTGCGGATAGGTTTCCGGAGGGTAAGCTTGAGTATGTGGGCATTGGGATTTTTACCCGCCAAAAAGAGGGAAAAACCTTTATTAGCGCCATTTTGGACGGTAGCCCTGCGGCCACAGCAGGATTAAACGTGGGGGATGAAATCCTCAGTGTGGAGGGTCGGCCCTTCCAGGCGGTTGCATCCTTTGCCGACAAGGCGGGTGTGGCTGTAACACTACGGGTGCAGCCCTCACTCAGCCCCGATAGTGAGAAAGAGATGGTTGTGACCCCCAGCCGCTATGACGGTATCACCATGTTTTTGGATGCGATGGCCGATAGTGTGGCGGTTATAGACAAGTCGGGTCAGCGGATTGGCTACATCCATATCTGGTCCTACGCGGGTGACCAATACCAGGAGAAGCTGGAAGAAGAGCTAATCTACGGTAGTCTCCGGGAAGCCGATGCCCTGGTGCTGGATCTGCGAGAAGGCTGGGGAGGGGCACCACCCACCGCACTGCATCTATACACGGCTCGTGGCCCCAGCATTACTAACATTGGTCGCGATGGGGAAGCGTGGACCTATCGCGGCCAGTGGGAGAAGCCCGTGGTCATGCTGGTTAATGAAAATAGCCGCAGCGCCAAGGAAATTCTGGCCTACAGCTTTCAGCAGTACGACATTGGCCCAGTAGTAGGTACGGCTACGGCTGGGGCCGTAGTAGCGGGGCGACCGTTTTTAATGCCCGATCAGAGTCTGCTCTACGTGGCTGTGGCAGATGTCTTGGTAGACGAACAGGTGCGGTTGGAGGGAATTGGGGTGACGCCGGATGTGGTGGTGCCGTTTCCGCTTCCCTACGCCCAGGGAACCGATCCTCAGAAGGAGCGGGCGATCGCCATGGCCGTTGAACTTGCCTCAAGGCGTTAGGTTTTCTCTCTCGCTTGAGGATGTACCTGGCTATCGGTCAAGAAACCGGGTTTCTTTCATAATGGAGAAATGGCTGGCCTTGAGTCAAGAAACCCGGTTGCTCCCGCGTAAAAGAACTTTTCTTACTATAAGGATCTGCTATGACCCCCGATGACAACGCTACCAAACCCCGTACCCTGGCTGACATCGCCTACAGTGGCTTGCTGGGTCTAGCCCTGGGGCTGGTGCTGGCCCTGCTGCCAGCCCTGGTCATTTCGCTATCGATCTTAGAGTGGCGTTCATCCTACACGGCTCTGTTGGCCGGGGTGGTAGTGCTATGTGGCCTGTTAGGAGCCGTTGGCGGTCGCCGGGTTTTAAACCCGCTGATGCAGTTTTTAGAGTCAATTCCGCCTATCGTCTAGGGTGTCCTCCAGCTTTTGGGGAAAGACTGTATGCCCTCACCTTTTCCAGGCGGCGTTAACCCTTACCTAGAGCAGCCGAGCCTGTGGCCAGAAGTTCACAGCCGCTTGATTGTAGCGTTGGCCGATGCGCTCAACCCCCAGCTTTTGCCCAAGTATCGGGCCGCCATTGAGCAGCGGATTTACAGCATCGATGGTAGCGATGCATTGCTGGTGGGCATTCCTGATGTTTCAGTAGAACAACGCCGTTTCATCACAGCGGCTCCTAGCGTTGCCGCTACTCAGTCTTCGGCTGTTGCGACACCCCTATCGGTGACCCTACCGATGCCCCTCGAAATTCGGGAGCTTTATCTGGAGATTCGAGAGGTTGCTAGCCAAGCGGTGATCACGCCCTAGAACTGCTGTCGCCCAGCAACAAACGCACTCGCCAGGGCCGAAAAATCTATGAAGAAAAGCGGTTTAGAGTGTTAGCTAGCCGCACCCATCTGGTTGAAATTGATTTGCTCCGCAGCGGTGAGCCCATGGCGGTCTTACCGGCTCACCAGGATTTTGACTATCGCATTCTGGTGAGTCGTAGCGACCAACGCCCCAGGGCCGATTTGTATGGGTTTAGGGTGACTGAGGCCATTCTTACATTTCCGCTACCCTTGGGTGCAGGGGATGTAGAACCGATGGTTGACCTGAATGAGTTGCTAGATCAGGTTTATAATCGCGGCGGTTACACCGTTGTGATTGACTACCACCTGGCCCCCTCGCCACCTCTCCCAACGGAGCTAGGAGACTGGCTTGAAGCTGTGCTAAAAAAACACAATTTACGATAGACACGGCCTGCGGTTAACGGAATCGCTAAATTACTTCGCCACTCCTTAGCCCAAAACAGCTTGTAAGCGGGGTTCTGGTTTTCATCCCAATACTGGTAGCCCAGATTGTCTAAAAACGCCTGCCACTGCTCCATTTCGTGGGGCGGTACCTGAATGCCGGTTACGATGCGGCCATAGTCTGAGCCGTTGTTGCGGTAGTGGAACAGGCTGATGTTCCAGTCGGGGCTCATGGCGCTGACGAACTTCATCAGCGCGCCGGGGCGTTCGGGAAACTCAAAGCGGTAAATCAGCTCGTCGTGGGCCAGGGGAGACTTGCCGCCCACCATGTGACGCAGATGCATTTTAGAGAGTTCGTCGTCGGTCAAGTCTAGCGTCCTTAAACCCCTGGCCTCAAACACCTGGGCCATCTTGGCCGCATCGGCTCGGCCCTGGACTTCTAGCCCCACAAAAATGTGGGCCTCGTGGTTGTCAGCAATGCGGTAGTTAAACTCAGTCAGGTTGCGGGTGCCCAGGCATTCGCAAAAGGCCTTCAGGCTGCCGGGGGTTTCGGGAATGGTGACGGCAAAGATAGCCTCACGATGCTCGCCAATTTCGGCCCGCTCAGCCACAAACCGCAGCCGGTCGAAGTTCATGTTGGCCCCGCAGGCCACGGCTACTAGGGTTTGCTCGGTCATGCCCGTCTGCTCTACGTAGGCTTTGGCTCCAGCGATCGCCAGGGCTCCCGCCGGTTCCAAAATCGAACGGGTGTCTTCAAACACATCTTTAATCGCCGCACAGATGTCATCCGTGGTCACTAACAGAATGTCATCCACATACTGCTGACAGAGGCGAAAGGTTTCTTCTCCCACCTGGCGCACCGCTACCCCATCGGCAAACAAACCCACCTGGCTG
>JAAUUR010000142.1 GCA_012031045.1 Leptolyngbyaceae cyanobacterium SM2_5_2 | reverse complement strand
TGTGTTGCCAGCCGTGTATCGGCAGTGCGCGGTTGCTTACACCGATTTTTGGTCTGCTTATGATGAGATTTTTCCAAGTAAGCGACATCAAAGTGTGGGAAAAGACAGTGGCAAAACCAGCCACATTTGAGCGGTTTAACTGCACCTTGCGCCAGCGAGTATCGCGTTTAGTCAGGAAAACATTATCGTTCTCGAAGAAGTTAGAGAACCATATTGGGGCAATTTTGGCTCTTCGTTCACCACTACAATGCGTCCTTACCTGTTTAGCACTACCGCATCCTGGTGGGTAATCCGGTAGCGGTGGGCCGGTAGCACCGATAGATTATGGCTCAGGATGGTAGCCAGGTCAGGGTTGCCCTCGTTGGCCCATACCCAATCAGCCCCAGCTTCTAGCACGTAGCGCAGGGGGCGGATGCCGCAGTCGGTCATGGCATCCAGCACGCGCAGATAACCGTGACGCCGCCGGTAGACCGCCGCAGCCAGCACCGCCAGATCACGGGCAATGATGCTCTGGGTGCGGTAGAAGGCTCCGTCGATCGCAAGGTGGCTTGGCCCTCTTGCTGAGTCTGGGGGTGGGCTCAGCGGCCATCAGGCCGCCTCTACCGCCTTAATTACTGCTGCTTCTAGGGCGGTTTTATCTAACTGAGTGAGCACAAACACTTCTTGTACGGTTTTACCACGGCGGGCAATTAGCTTAAAGCCGCCGCGAATGGGTACGGACACCTTGATCCGTAATGCGGGCGAGTGAGCCCTTACCTGGGCAATAACCCCAGGGGTAACCGTACCAATCCCCGGCTGGTCTAACAGCTTTTCAAGGATAGGAATGAGACCAGGGAGATGGGTTGAGTGATTCCAAACTAGGCGACCGTCCGAAGCTTGCGTCATAGCTAACAGTAGTGAAGACCAAAAATTAGGGTCAAGTGAGGATTATGCCTGTTCAAGGGGGGCCATCGTCAAGCCAGCGCGGGTTAACTGGCTGTGGTAGAGTTCCGCTTGCTCTAGGGGGCCAATCCATACCGTAGCTTGCCCCTCGTAGTGAACCTGGTTGGTTAAATCCCAAGCGCGATCGCTAGTCATGCCAGGGATGTACTTCATCAGGCAGTCGGCCACATGCTGAAAGGTGTTCAACGTCATCATTGAGGACGATGATTTTGTAGTTGGGATAGGGCTTGCGGGTGGTTGGCGAGTTTTTCGGGGCTATGGTGGGCGCTGACGCCGCTCGTGGCAAAACCCAAGTCATAACGTGTGCTCTACCGAGGGTAACCGTTGGCTAATACGTTTCCTTATCTCAGTGTATCGAATTCTGTTCGCCTTCCCCTGGCCAATCTGTAGACTTAGGGCTGGGTTTCAGTGTGGACGTGTTCAGCCCGATGACCATGGCGCTTGAGCTTGGCCAAACGTTCCAAGCTAAGGGAAATGACCCCCAGCGTCACCAAAACCACGCCCATCCACTGAATAAAGTACAGGGCCGATTTTTCTCCCGGTGTGATCAGGTAAGCCAGAATGGCGGTAATCACTGGCCCACTGGCGGCCACAATGGAGGCCTGGGCGGCTCCCATCAGCTTGACGCCATAGTTGTTGAAGAGGTAGCCCAGCAGCGTTAGAACCCCCAACAACAGCCCACCAATGTAAAGACCGAGTGGGCTGTTGGGCTGATCGGGTTGCAGGCCAAAAAACGATCCAACAATCAAAATCAGGCTGGTGAGGGTAAATACTGTAGAAAATTGCATCAAGCTCACGGGCACTGGGTGCAGCCGCCGAAAGCTAATTTGCATGGCGATTAGGTACAGGGCAAAGGCGGCGCTGGATAGCATGGCGGCCCCAACCCCCCAGAGGGAGACGCCGCTGCCGCCAATATCGCTGTAGATGCGGGGCAGGGCCGTGAATACAATCCCCATTGAAATGGCAAACATGACCACCAAGCGCAGGGGGGTGGGCGATCACCAAACAAAACCAGGCCAGCGGCACTGTAATTAGAGGATACATAAACAGCAGGGTCACCGCTACACCGGGGCCAACGTCTGAAATGGCCTTATAAATCAGTAGTTGAGACAAAAATAAAAAGCCACCGCTAGCGATCACGTGCATCAGAGGCCGTTTATCGCGATGGTTCAAAAGCTGGCTAATTTCTTCCCCTACCGTTGGCCGTAGACGGGTCGCAATCAGGGCCATCAGCGGTACCACCACCACCATCCGCAACCACAGCAACATGAGCGAGTTGGGAATGGTCAACGGAAAGACGCTCTCCACAGGGAACCGCCCAAACACCTGGCCGCCATAGCCAATTAACCCCACTAGCACATTGTGCAGCGACAGAGCCAGCGTAGAAAGCATCACCAGCAGCAGGCCGCTCCGCAGGTTGCCATTGATTTTGGCGGCAGTAGCTCCTGCGGCCCCTGACTGGGTAACGGATTCCCGACCGGGGCGGCTGGGGTGGCCTTCTTTACCCCTACCCAAGGGCGGTTGAGGCGGACGTGGAGCCTGGGGAGCCGATGTTGGTAAGGCTACGGGGCCTCCAGGCGACGACGATGACGGCGGAGACACCAACAGCGAGGGAGCCTGGGGGCGGCCGCCGTCCTGGCCACTGGTCAAGGCCTGGGGCGGTAGCTGCACTCCATGATGCCCGTTGGTGTTGGCTGGCTGCGGCCCTGGCTGCACCATCTGCCGCTGAAGTTGCTGGCTCAACCGAATCACCAGGGCCTCCAAAATAGCCTCGCCCTGGTGCTCCATACTTTGCATGCGGCTAACCTGCTGAGACAGGCTACTTTGATAGCTATTCAGGTCTTGCTGGAGCGATTGCAGGGTGCTGTGCAGGGTGGCATCCAGTGCCGCTAGCCGTTGAGTCGCTTCTGAAAAGGACATCACCGGGTCTACCGTGTCTGCCCTGCCAGAGGCAATCAGCGAAGCCGCTAACCGGGCTTGCAGATGGGTTGCTAGAGCCTGGGCCAAGCGCTTAGCCCAAACCTGCTGCTGGGCCTGCTGCTGCTCGGTCAGGGTGTGGCTGTAGTGAGCCTGTAACTGCTGCTGTTGAGCCTGAAGCTCGGCTAAGTCGCCCTCCAGGGTTTCGATATCGACCATCAACCGCTGTTTGCGCTGTTGGAGGTCAGTAATTTCCCCAGTGAGCTGAGTCGAGAGGTTTTGACGGAGTGCCTCCAGATCCTGGCCCAGGGCACGTAGTACGGCCTCAGGCCGTAGCGGCTGAGGCGCCGGGTTAGAGTCGTGCGGTAGATGATCAAACGGCCCCATGAGGATTTATCTCTAATGGTGCAACCAACCTGACCAGTGGTGGCCAAAGGAAATCTGTCAACGTAAATGTTAGTATGGTGCTCAAAAAATGGAAGATTAATCTTCAAAATCTCATCGAGACTCTACTCAGCCTGTGGCACCATCCTAACGCTAGCCATCGCTGGTTCGGGTTATGGTGCTGGGATAAAGGGCTGAGGAACAGCGCAAACCGCAACGCATGGTTGAAATCGAGTCACGCCTGAAATCTATTACCGATTTTCTCAACGCCAGACTATCGCAGCGCATCGTTTACTGGGTTTTTCTCAGCATTGTGGTGATTGAAATTATCATCCTGGTGCCATCAGTCATGCGGCGAGAGCGAGAGCTGTTGAGCTATTTGCGATCGCTCTCCACCGCCCAAGCCTCCGGGCTGCTGGATGACCAAACCCTCTCTGCCCTGACGGACAACCAGGTGCTCGACTACCTCCAGCGCATTCAAAACAACCCGGTGGTGCTGGGCGGTGCCGTTTATACCCTGGATGGCAAGCTGGTCGGCAGTTTTGGTGCCCCCCCCCGCTTGACCCCTGGGCGAAAGTCAGCAGCGGCGGCAAGTTGGTCGCTATTACCGCTGGCAAAGCCGCTATGATGCCCTCTGGGATATGGCCCCTCTACAAGATCGCTACGTGCTGATCGTGCGGCACGATGCCACCTGGGTACAGCGGGAGTTTTTCTACTTCATTGCCCGTATTGCAGGGCTGGTGGTAATTATTTCGCTGTTTGTTACTGGGGCCACGCTCTACGTGCTGCGGCGGCTGTTGATTGACCCGGTATTGCAGCTCCGGCAAGACCTGCTGCTGGCTGGAGCCACCATTAGCAACGACAGCGATGCCAGCGCCCTGACCTTTAAATCCCTGGCTATGGCACGGGATGATGAACTGGGGGATGTGATTGCCGCCTTTGACCAGATGCTGGGGCAGGTCACTACGGCCATGGCCACCCGCAAACAAAGCGAAAATCGCTTTCGCACCCTGGTCGAACAGGCCGCCGATGCCTTTTTTGTGGTGGATGCCAACGGGCGCATTATCGATGTCAACCAAACTGCCTGCGACAGCCTGGGCTACCGCCGCGAAGAACTGCTGGCGCTGTCCGTGTCGGATATTCAAAAAGCCTTTGCCCCAGAAGATTTGCGCCAGGTCTGGCAGCAGCTTCGACCTGGCCAGCCCCAAACCCGCGAAGGCTGGCACCAACGTAAAGATGGCACAGGCTTTTCGGTGGAAATTCGCCTGGGGTTGATAGAAACCAATGAAACCCAGTATGTGCTGGCTCTGGCCCGCGATATTACCGAGCGCAAAGCCACCGAAAAAGCCCTGGCCCGCCTGGCCGAAATTGGCGAACTGGCCGCCATGATTGTCCACGAAGTGCGCAGCCCCCTGACTACGGTGCTGCTGGGGCTAAACTCCTTTCAGGCGATGGAACTGTCAGAGCGGGCTAGAAACCGCCTGGATCTAGCCCTGGCCGAGTCGGAGCGGCTGCAAAAACTGCTGAATGAAATTTTGCTCTACTCCCGCGAACCCACTCTGGATAACCAGCCTCTAGATATCAACGAGTTGCTGCGGGATTTATCAACCACCCTGGATTGCCCCCAGCTGGTGACCTACACGCTGGAGCAAGCAGTTACGGTACATGGCGATCGCGACAAACTCAAGCAAGTGTTTATTAACCTGGTCAGCAATGCCTGCGAAGCGTCACCGGCTCAAGCACCCGTTACCTGCACGGTGCAGCCGCCCCAACCTAACCAGGTCAGCGTCACCTTCCACAATGGCGGCGAACCTATTCCTTCAGAACTGCTACCTCAGCTTACCCAGCCCTTTTTTACCACCAAGCCCAGTGGCAACGGGTTGGGGCTGCCATTACCAAACGCATTGTTGAGGCCCACCAGGGCGAACTCACTATTACCTCCACGGCTGAGCAGGGCACCCAGGTAACGGTGACCTTGCCAGTGGTTGTGGGTTAGCGGTATTTTTTTTTCTGGCGCGGGTTAAAACTCGTCGTCGCTGGCGGACATGGGCGACTCGTTATCGCGGCGAGAGCCTAGTAGTTCTAGGCGATCTACCCGAATCACGGGTTTTGAGCGGTTGGCCCCAGTGGCGCGATCTTGCCATTGGTCGAGTTTGAGCGCGCCGCTAATGCCAATTAAGCTGCCCTTGCGGACATAGTTAGCCGCTACCTCAGCATTTTTGCCCCATAGCTCCAGATTGAACCAATCGGGCTTGTCATCTCGGCTAGAGCGACGCTTAACGGCCAGGGTTAAATTGCATAACACACTGCCCGACTCAAAGTATTTCACATCAGGATCTGCGCCAACCCGCCCGACCAAAGTCACCACGTTTACGGTCATTGCTCTGCTACCAACGCCAGCACCCCGCATTGTAGGCTAAACTTCAGGAATCTGTCAGGAACCTGAAAATGCCGGGCTTTGTCAATCCGGCTCTAGGTAACTAAAAGCCGGGTGCGGCTGGCCTCTTTAAGGTTCTCTAAGAGTTGGGTGTCATTCTTATCGTGACTGATTCTTGTACGGACTCATTTTTCCAAGGCTGGTCAGCAATTATTTTTCAACCCTGATGAGCTATTAAAACCCCAATAACATCAGCGGTTTGACGCGATAAGACCGTTTATTCTCTTACAAGGGTTAAGTGCTTCACTAGACGCACTGATACGAAACGTAATAGAATCCACATCGGATCTGTACCAAGTCCAGACTGGAACGCTATGTTTTCCATATAAGCTCCATGGCAGGACTTGGATAGGGCTCAACTTGGTTCGTTGTTTTATCTAGCTTGGGGATAGATCGCCTGTGGCTCTCTTCGATAGATTTTCCCGCGATATGGGTATTGATCTGGGTACGGCCAATACGCTGGTCTACGTGTCTGGCAAAGGAGTGGTATTGCAGGAACCCTCCGTAGTCGCTATCGACCAGGTCGAAAGAAACCCTGGACCGTGGGTGAAGAGGCCAGCGTATGCTGGGTCGTACCCCTGGTAACGTGATGGCGCTGCGGCCTTTGCGTGATGGCGTAATTGCTGATTTTGATACCGCCGAGCTAATGCTCAAGCACTTCATCCGCCAGGTGCATGAGGGGCGTACCCTGGTATCTCCCCGCATTGTGATTGGTATTCCCAGCGGTGTAACGGGCGTTGAACGGCGGGCCGTCATGGATGCGGCCCAACAGGCTGGAGCCCGTACGGTGTATTTGATTGATGAACCCGTAGCGGCGGCAATTGGGGCGGGCTTGCCCGTGGCGGAACCCACCGGCAACATGATCGTGGACATTGGCGGGGGAACAACGGAGGTTGCTGTCCTCAGTCTTCAGGGCACTGTACTAAGCGAATCTGTACGGGTGGCGGGTGATGAGCTGAGCGAAGCCATCTCGAACTACATGAAAAAGGTGCACAACCTGGTAGTGGGTGAACGCACTGCCGAGGAAATTAAAATTACCATCGGCTCCGCCTATCCCAACCCCAACGACAACGAAATTGCCATGGATGTGCGCGGTCTGCACCTGCTCTCTGGCTTGCCCCGCACGGTTACCGTGAAAAGTGCAGAGATTCGGGAGAGTATGGCTGAGCCCCTATCGGTCATTATTGAAGCGGTGAAGCGCACCTTGGAACGCACACCGCCTGAGCTAGCCGCCGACATTATCGACCGCGGCATTATGCTGGCGGGCGGTGGCGCTTTGCTGAAGGGCCTGGATACCTTAATTAGCCATGAAACTGGCATTGTGGTGCACGTAGCGGCTGATCCCCTCAGTTGTGTTGTGCTGGGTACTGGGCGAGTATTGGAAAACTTTAGTCAGATGGGTCGGGTCTTTAGCGGGCGTTCCAGCCTTTAATCCGGCTTTAGCGTCCTCATCTACCGAAAAGTATGTTTGCCCTACGTCGCTGGTGGACACGTCATGCCCTTAAAGCCGGGATGGTCACGTTGGCCATTTCCTCAGCTTGGCTGCTGCGCGCTACCCAGGGTGCCGCTTTGTACGAAGCTTACCACTGGTTGACTCGCCCCCTGCAGCCGGGCGTGAGCCGTGACGAGCAGTTTGAGAATAGCTACATTCTGGAGTTGCAGCAGCGCATTGTGGAGCTTGAGAGCCAGAACCGCACGCTGCAAGCCCTAGAAAACTACGAGGCGTCCTTATCAGAGCCTGGTATTCGGGCGGCGGTAATTGGCCGAGCCGCCGATCATTGGTGGCAGCACGTGATTTTGAACCGGGGTAGCCGCCAGGGGGTTGCGCCAGGGTATGTAGTGACTGGCCCAGGTGGGTTAGTGGGGCGGGTTGTGGCAGTGTCGCCTAGTACGTCTAAGGTGCTCTTAATCAGTGATCCAACCAGCCGCGTGGGGGCTAAGGTGAGCCGCAGTCGAATTATGGGCGTGGTGCGGGGGCAGTCTAACAATCGGGTGGTGATGGAGTTTTTTGAGAAAAGCCCTGATGTCAAAGCTGGGGACGTGGTTGTTACCTCCTCCTACAGTCGATTGTTTCCTGAGGATATGCCCATCGGGCGGATTGAATCGCTGGATTTGACTAAAAGTCCCGCCCCTGAAGCTACGATCCAGCTTTCCTCACCTCTGCCGATTTTGGAATGGGTGGTTATTCACCCCTTCAACCCACGTGAGTCGGTGGATGAGCCGACCTTGCCCACGCCTGATGACAAAGCGCAGCCGGAGAGAGACTCACGATGACACCAGGGGTAAGCAGTAGCCCAAAACCCCTTTTGCAGCAGCCCTGGGTTTTGAACAGTGTGGTGACTGTAGGGTCGGTGCTGCTGTGTTTGCTGCTGCTGCCAGGGCGAATTCCAGGACTCGAACTGCTGGTGTTCGCCCACTGGTTACTGATTTGGGTCGTAGCCTGGAGCATTAAGCGCACCATGTGGGAGGGGGCAATGGCTGGCCTGGTGCTTGGCCTTCTGCAAGATGCCATGACCGCTCCCCATCCCACCCATACCCTAAGTTTGATTGTGGTGGGTGTGCTCACGGCTCGGCTGCAAAAGCAGCGCTACCTCCAGGAAGACATTGTTTCGGTAGCGCTGATCGTTTTTGCCATGGCCGTGATTGCAGAAACAGTTCTGGCTTTGCAAATTAGCCTTAACCAGCTTCTCTCGGACGATTCACTCTATCCGGCCCTACCTAAGATTTGGGTCTATCATCAGCGCATTGCTCTCAGTTCGGCCATTCTTAGCAGTCTTTGGGCTCCAGCGCTGTACTACCCTCTCAACCGCTGGTGGGATAAATACGCTCCGGAACCGTGAGACTAACCCTACTTTTTAACCTGCAAACCACGCCAAAATCGCCACGCCAAAATCCCAAATCGCCTACCTCCGTCGCAGCGTCACCTGCTGCTGCAAGCGTTGGGCCGCTGCCCACAGGTCGGGCAGCAGGTGGGTAGGGCGAAAGCTCTGCAAATAGGTGCTGCTGCGAATGCCACAGGTCACGGCTACGGTGTCTACCCCCAGGGTCTGACCAGCCATGATGTCGGCCTCTGTATCGCCAATCATCCAGGTGTTGCGAAGGTCGTAGCCCTGGCGTTGCTGGGCTGAGATCGCGGCTCCCAACCGCTCGACCTTGTGATTAGCCTGGTTGGTGTAGGCGGCATCGGCCCTGGGCATGCCGTAGAGATCGCTAATCGCCCAGTCTAGCTGGTGCTTGGCCAGAAATTGCATCACCTGATCCGGCGGACGTAGCGTGACCAGCACCACTCGCACGCCACACTGCTTTAGGATGGCCAGACCTTCGTAGGCGTGGGGCTGCAGTTGGTCGTAGTCTAACAGGCTAGGGTGGTTGACCAAACGACTTACTTGAACTAAGAAGGCATCAATTTCTGCCCCCTCCAAACCCGACCAGTGGGCAATTTGGCGGTCAGGCACACGGTTTTGCTTGAATGTCCAAAATTGAGACTTTGAGAGGCTACGAATCGTTTCTGGGTTGCCTGGCCCCTGGGCCGCTACCCGCCCCAGCCCTTGCTGATAGGTCGTGTAGTAGCGCTCTGACACATCGACAATGGGGCCATCAAAGTCACAGAAAATGGTGGATTGAGTCATAGTCTAGGGTGAGTCTACAGTAGGTAGAAAGGTAAAGTCGGATGGGCAAAGCTGTGCCCCGGTCAATTTTCTTAACGTTTTCTTTACAAAGCTCAAAACTTATTTACTTTAACAGGCCATTGTTGAAATGACCACCCACCCCCTTAGCGGCAAAACGCTAGGGCCGCCTAGAAAGCGATTGGGCCTGGCATGGGGATGGTTCCCGCATTCGCAAGCCATGGCCGGGGCGGAGTAGATATGCGTTTGCCCTGCGTGGTCGCATGATGATGCCAAAAGATATTGCCCGCTAGCCCTATGCGGTTAGGCTAGCGGGGCACTGGTCTCTTAATCGATGATGAATCTCTAAAACCCTGATCCACCAGTAGTTTGAGGCCAGTGTCTCTGAACCGCTAAAAATGCTTACCCGGAGAGTCTTTTAGCAATCTATCCGCTGTTAACAAACCAGTGCCGGTGGCGTTGCCTAGCGACGCTGACTGAGAATGCTTTGATGAGCCCGCTGCCAGTGGTCGGCGCTAATCTGAATTTGGCTGGGGTCACTCATGCCCTGGGCGCGGTATTCACGAATGGCTTCTAGGGCAGCCTGGTTGCTGAGTAGGGCCAGGTCGGCTCCGTTCCAGCCTTCGGTTAGCGTAGCCCAGGTATTCAAATCCACGCTGTTGAGGGGCCGCTCCTGGTTGTGAACCTGTAGAATCGCCAGCCGCCCCGCCGTATCGGGCAACCCAACTTCAAGTTGCAGGTCAATGCGCCCGGCTCGGAGAATGGCGGGGTCGAGGGCGCTGGGGCGGTTGGTAGCGCCAATCATCAGCACATTGGGACAGTCTTGCAGGCCGTCAAGTTCGGTGAGGAGCTGACCGACAACGCGATCGCTCACCCCCGAATCGCCCAGGTACTGCCCCCTGGCGGGCACCAGCGTATCGATTTCGTCGATAAACACCACGCAGGGGGCGGCCTGGCGAGCCTTGGCAAACAGTTCTCGCACAGCTTGTTCGGCGGCTCCTACCCAGCGGCTCAGCAGTTCTGGCCCGTTCACAGCGATAAAGTTGGCCCTGGCCTGGGATGCAACGGCCTTGGCCAGCAGGGTTTTGCCGGTGCCCGGTGGCCCCCACAACAGTAGCCCACGGGGAGCCTTCGGCGCCTGTTTGGGCGTAGAGGTCGGGGTAGAGTAACGCCCCTTCTACCGACTCCTGGAGGGTTTGCTTGATGGCGTCCAAGCCACCGATGTCGTTCCAGGCAATTACGGGAGTCTCCACCTCCACTGACCGTAGCACCGAGGGTTTGATTACCTTGATGGCCTGGAGAAAGTCGTCCTGTACCAAGGTCATAGTTTCAGGTATGGGATCGTTCCAATTCGTCACTTGGCGGCGCAGGGCCAGGTAGGCGGCCTTTTGGCAGAGGGCTTTGAGGTCGGCCCCTACCAGCCCCACGGCTAGATCGGCAATTGTCTCTAAATCGACATCAGCCAGAGGCATATCGCGGGTTTGAATTTGAAGGATCTCCAGCCGCCCCTGGCGATCGGGCACCCGAAACTGCACCTCGCGGTCAAACCGTCCCGGTCGCCGTAGGGCGGGGTCGAGGTGGTCAGGCCGATTGGTGGCGGCCAGCACCAGCACCCCTTGAGTTTGGGCAAAGCCATCCATCAGCCCCAGCAAGGTGGCCACCAGGCGTTTTCCACTTCGCCCTCGACTTTGCTGCGATCAGGGGCCAGGCTATCAATTTCGTCAATAAACACCAGGCAGGGGGCGGCTTTTTTGGCCTTCTCAAAAATCCCCCGCAGGCGCGCCTCGGCCTCACCGTAGTATTTGCCCATCACCTCTGGGCCAACGATGGCAATGTAGTTAACCCCCAACGCCTCGGCCAGACAGCGGGCCGTGAGGGTTTTGCCGGTGCCGGGGGGGCCAACCAGCAGTACGCCGCGAGTAGGTTCTAATCCCAACTTGGCGAGCACATCGGGCCGCTTCAGGGGGATTTCCACCAGTTCTCGCAGTTCTTGC
>JAAUUR010000141.1 GCA_012031045.1 Leptolyngbyaceae cyanobacterium SM2_5_2 | reverse complement strand
TGCGTATCCACATTCCACAAAGGCACCGTTGAGGGTGAGGCTGCTGCCTTCGCTGAGGTTGTGACGCTGGGTGCAAGACTCAGGCTTTCGGGGGCATCGTTGACCGGGCTGACATTCACCAACACAGTCGGATGGTATTGAACCCGCCGTGGCCATCACTAACCTGAATGGTAAAGCTGTCGAGCTGGTCAAAGTCGTCGTTGGGCGTGTAAACTAACTGCTGAGCGGCTGGGCCATTGGCGTTGGTGGCAAAGCTTACGGTGCCGTTGGTCGGGCTGACCCCACCGACCACTCAAAGGAGGTATCAGCGGGGTCAGCGGCGTTAAGGGTAAACGTTATCGCCTCATCTTCTTGGGTATTGAGGGCCAGGAATGCCCCCTCTTCAATAGAAGGCGGCACATTGACCACGGGTAGCGAAAGGGTATCACTAACGGTGAAACCTGCTCCATCCCGGACAATAGCACTGATGGAAAATTCTCCTGCGCCACTGTCAGCCTGGAAAATGTGGCTGGTGCTGAAGGTGTAGTTGCCGTTGCCCAGAGCGGTAATGCGGCTATTGGGCAGTACGGTAGCCGGGCTACCATCGCCCCAGTTAATGGTGACGGTGAAGCTGTCACCCAAATCCGGATCGGCAAAACTGCCGGTTAGCGTAAAAGATTCACCCTCATTTAGGGCATCCACATTGCCCGACAGGCTCAGAGTCGTGGGCGGATCGGGCTGGGGGGCAACGGCTACGTTCACCAGGATAGTGTCAAAACCGCCATCGTTATCCTGCACCTGCACCTCAAAGGCGTCGTTTCCGGCAAAGTTGGCCGTAGGGGTGTAGGCAATGGTCTGGGTTTTACCGGTCGGCGAGGTCGAAACGCTGGCTGTACCGTTAGCAGGCTGGTTGAGAATTCTCCAGGTAAGGGTGTCTTGCCGGCCAGGGTCAGTGGCGTTGAGGGTAAAGGTGGTTGGGCTGTCTTCGTTAACCGTCAGGGCCAGGGTGGCTCCCTGGGTAATGGTGGGCGGCACGTTGTTGACGGCTACGCTGGTCACCTGCTGAGTAACTGAGCCGCCGCCATCTTCTACGGTAACGGTAATGCTGTACTGGCCATCGTCCTGGTAGGTGTGGCGCAGGTTAGCAAAGGACTTGTTGCCCTCGGCATCGGGCAGAGAGAGGTTGTCGTTGCTGATCACGTCAACGGTGCCATCGCCCCAGTTGATGGTGACAGTGTGGACATCCTCTGCATCGGGATCCTTGAAGGTGCCAGAGAGCCGGAGTTGACTGCCCTCAGTGATCGTGCTCTGGCTGGTAGTGAGGTTAGTAATTACGGGTGCATCAGGCCCATCTACCAGGTTGATGGCAACGGTTTGCTGGGAAGAAAGCCCGCCGCTGTCGGTGGCTCTGACCACCAGGCTATAGGTAGGGGCAAAGGCTTCAAAGTCCAGGTCGCCGCGTCGTTGACCAGAATGGCTCCGGTTGAGGCGTTGATGGTAAAGGCACGATCTCCGTCGCTATCGTTATCGGGGTTGCCCGACACAATGCTCCAGGTCAGCCCCGACTCATTGGCGGTAAGGGTGCCAAGGGGCGTGCCCGCTGGCGCATTCTCCAACACACTAAAGGACTGATTGGGTGTAATTTGCGGCGCTGTATTCAGGTTTAGCTGCACGGCTCCGGTGGTGTTGCCCACCCCGTCTACCGCAAAGTAGTAGGTCAACCCGGCAATAGCATTGAAGGTGACCCGACTGCGCCTTTCACTACTGCTGATGTTGTCGTTAAAAGCAATTTGGTTGAGGCTGTTGACCGAGCCACCGGTATACACCGCCAGCACTGTGTTGGCCAGGGCGCTACCGAGGGTGTCTACGGTAATGGGGCCGGTAGTGGGGGCCGTCCACTGCCACCAAATCGAGTTATTCAGGGTTTGCTGATTAGGCTGAGGTAGCCCGCTAACATTGGGGTCGTGGATGGCTCCCCGATTTCGTGAGTAGCCCCGACCGTGGTGCCGGTATTGTTGGTGAGGCTCCAATTCTGAGCATTGGCAAAATTATTGGTGCCTGGTAGCACGGCCCGGTAGCCAGCGGCAAAGGCCGGGCTGATTAAGTGCTGGGGCGAAACTTGGCCAATGGTAGTGTCTAACTGCCAATCTCCACCCAGGTCAGCGTGGCCTACCAGCCGGGGTGAAGCTGCAATGCCCGCGCCGGTAAGCTGATGCAGGCGGTTTAAAAATTCAGCCCCAGCATCGCCAGCGCAACGTTGCAGCCATAGAGGTCAAGCTGGGCCGTAAATGGCGCTGAGGCAAACCAGGTCTGGAGTTGGGCAGCGTAGCGATCGCAGCTCTCTAACCCCAGGCGGCTGTTGCCCAGGTCAATTTGCCTGGTGCGCCATGGGCCACAATCACGATGTGCCGAGTCAGGGAATATTGCCGAACACAGGCGGTAATCACCGCTATACCGTCTTTATCGGCGGGTAAGACCCGAACCAGAGCAGTTTTACCCAGTTCTGCTACCAATTGTGGGTAGTGACTAACCGCCGCATCAATAAAGACAAGGGGGCTCGGATGGTGTGCCATGATGTACAGTCCCTAAACGTGTGGGTGTAGAAAGTGGGAAGAACAGTGGGCGGTGATGGGTCAGCATTGTGACCGGTGTATTTTTTGGAGTTACCGCCGAATTGAAAGGTTTTGATGCGCCGCTTATGGTTGATTACTGAGTCGCAGAGAAACTCACATTTTCGGATCAAAGGCTTACAAGCAAGCCAAAAATAACGACAATACGAGGTGTAATATCTAAGCAAAGAGCTTTGATTAAACAGTTAAAAGGCCGATTCCAAAACATCGAAAACTAGTCTGAGCTGCAAATTTTATTGAAGATCTCGAAATTTCATCATGGGACTTAACGCAAAAGACTCCAGCGCCGATAACTCGGCGTGGGGGTGAGCGATCCATTAACCAAACTTCAGCTAAATGACGTAGTCAACGTTCCCTAAGCCCAGGCAGAATTCGCACAAGATGGAATCATTCTTTGGCCTTTTAACGGTTTTTAATATAAGAATTTTTAATCAGTCAGGTGATTCCATCACGTGGCTAGGGGGAAGGTGGTAGGTAGTGGGTGGTGGGTAGTGGGCATTAGGAAAGGAGGGAGGGGGCGCAACAAAAACCCGGGAGATGACAACATTGTGAATGGATAAAACGTATCTAGCCTAAGGGAGATTTAGGCCGGGAGGCCATGCTTATCCTGTTGATCACTCAGGAATTCGCCAGGTTTAAAGATAGGATTTTTATAGGTTTTGAGTGGAGTTTTATTTCGGATTAGTTCGGCTGTAGTTCAAAGGCTCTGTAGAGTTTTGTTGGCTTAGCTCTTTGATTTAGAGTTCAAAATTCTAAATTCAAGTTTGAAAAGCGTTGCGGCATTTTTACAGACCATCAACAGGCTTTTGGGCTTGAACAACCTGCAAGTTACCACCACCATGCAGATAACGAGTGGGGTTGTTAAACCCAAGGGTACTGAGTTCATCGGTTAGGTTGGCTTGCAGTAACTCCCAGGCCGTGTGCGTTTCAAACAACCAGAGAAACATGGCCAGCCCCGGCCAGAGGATTGGATTGTGGGGCGGATGAAAATCAACCAGGGTAAATGTTCCCCCTGGCTTGAGCACCCGCAACACGTCTTTAAAGATTTGTTGGCGTTGCTCAGGTTCCATCTCGTGGATAGCGGCGCTGCTATGGACAAGATCAAAGCTGTTATCGCCCAGGGGCATTGCTTCGGCCCAGCCTTCCACAAAGGTGGCCGCAGGCACCTGGCGCTGGGCACGTTGAAGAGACAGGGGCGATGCATCCAAGCCGGTTACATGCTGGCTGTAGCGGGTTAGCACGCGGGTGGTTTGCCCACTACCGCAGCAAAGATCAAGAACCGCCATATCTGGTGTAATGTCCAGATTGCGTAACGCCAGGGTACGAAACCGCCCCTCGCCACCAACGGTTAGGGCCGCAGCGCGAGAAATTCCGTCGTATAACCACTGATAGCGATAGCTCAGGTACCGTAGCAAGGTTGCCATAGCCGATCTATCTTAAGAAAACTTAAGCATAGGATAATGTTCTGTTAATATCTACAGCCTTCCGGTGGGTTAAGCTGCTGACTATGGGTGTGTCTCTAATTTTAGCCCTACATCTAGTGTAGGCGTTTTCTACTTGATCTCTTCGGGCCGTATCCAGGATGGCTCGGAAGATGCCGTCCCAGTTTGTTGTCTATCTG
Source organism: Leptolyngbyaceae cyanobacterium SM2_5_2 (assembly GCA_012031045.1). Lineage (GTDB taxonomy): Bacteria > Cyanobacteriota > Cyanobacteriia > Phormidesmidales > Phormidesmidaceae > Nodosilinea. Next base: position 7,070 of record JAAUUR010000141.1, on the reverse strand, counting down.
GGAGCGTTATGAACAAGTTTGCCCTCTATGCTTGTCCTACCGGGGAATTGGCCGAGCAGATTCAATCTTTTCTAGACCGTAGCCAAGCCGTCTGTGGGCCTAACCTGGCCCACGAAGGCTTACCTTACTGTACACTGGTCGATTTGTTTGAGGAGAGGGCTAGTGCGATGCCCATCTATACCCAAAGTTTGGATCGCGCCTACAAGCGAGGGTTACGCTCTCGCCCTAATCCTGCCTTGGTTATCGAAGGGCTACAGCAGGCGACTGATCGATTAGAACTAGCTCTTGCCGCCCCTTGGCTGCGGCAGCTTATCGTTAACTTTGCCTGCACGGTTAAGTCACCAACCCGCAAAATCCCTCTACGGCTTCAGGATCATCTCTGCATTATCCTGGCCCACGGCTATTCTGAAGATCAGGCCCCAGCCCTCGCTCAAATGGCTGAAGAAACCCTCAACCTCAATAGCCCTAGCCACTGGGAAATGCGCTTTTATCAACGAGCTGATCAAAGCTGGATTTTGCACCAGAGTTGGGAATTAGGGGTAGGGAGCAAAGCCTTGGAAAGCGAGGCGACATAAGCGTAATGCTCTTAAAGCTAACAGAATTTTGAATTGATGCATCTTGAATTTTGACCCTCCTCCCCCCCTTCCCCATTCCTTCCTCTCTTACCCCCCGCTTTTTCCCCATCGTCCCTACACCAGCCTGGTGCTGGCTATGAGTTTAGATGGCAAAATTGCCGACGTGCAGCGGCAGGCAGCTCGGTTTTCCTCTGCGGCGGATTTAGTCCACTTGGAAGTTCGGGTGGCGGCGGTTGATGGCGTGCTGTTTGGTGGTGGTACGCTGCGAGCCTACGGCACCACGCTGAGCGTGCGGAACCCAGTACTAATCGAGCAGCGGCGGCAACGGGGGCAATCGGATCAGCCCGTCCATATTGTCTGGTCGCCTTCGGGACAGCTTGATCCAGGCTACCGTTTTTTTCAGCAGTCGGTGCCGAGGGGGTTAATCACTACGTTAGCCGGAGCGCAACGGTGGCAGGGAGACAAGCGCTTTGAGAAACTGTGGGTTATGCCGGCCGAGCGGGTAGAGCCCTGGGATTGGCCCTGGCTATTTGCCCAACTCAAGCAGGCTAACCTGCATACCCTGGCGCTGTTAGGAGGTGGGCGGCTAACAGCAGACCTGCTCTATCACGATTTAATAGATGAGCTTTACATTACGGTGTGCCCGCTGTTGCTAGGCGGGGCCACCGCTCCCACCCTAGTGGATGGCGATGGCTGTTTAGCGGCGCTGGCTCCACGGTTGCAATTGATCTCTCACCAGGCCCAGGAAGATGAGGTGTTTTTGCACTATCGGGTCAGACGAGAGGGAAAATAGGAGATAGGAGATAGGAGATAGGGCTTAAACTTCTTCTGTCTTCCCCCAAGAAAAAACCTAATCAGTGCCAAAACCCCCTGATTGTCGCTAAACTGGAAACGGTTTTGCTTCTTCCACGTTGTTCTCACCCCAGCGGGGTGAGTGGAAATCTGCCTTTTGCCTTCTACCTGCTGCTTTTCACGGCAGGATATCCAAAGATTTGTAAGCAGAAAAACGTAGGGCGCTCAGCTTGATAAAATGTAGTTGTCGCTACAGTTTGAGAGCTTTAATTATGCGTCCTCCTATTTCTGCCCAGTATCGTCGTCAGGTTATCAACGAACTCCGTTACCAACTCCGCTACGCCAGCGTTGAGGAGCGCGATCGCATCCGCCAGGAACTTAGTTTCTGGGAGCAGCACCGCTAGAGCTTTAACCGGTTCATGGTTAGTCGCTAAGGCTCTCCCTTGGGTGTTAGCGACTGACCCTAACCCTCCTAAGGTAACCAGGGATATTGCCGAAAATCGGGAGGCCGCTTTTCGAGGAAGGCTTGCTTGCCTTCGGCTCCCTCTTCAGTCATGTAATAGAGCAGCGTCGCGTTTCCGGCGAGTTCTTGCAGTCCGGCTTGGCCATCGCAGTCGGCATTGAAGGCCGCTTTCATGCAGCGAATGGCCAGGGGGCTTTTTTGTAGAATTTCCTGCGCCCACTGAATGCCTTCCCCTTCAAGTTGTTCTACGGGCACCACGTGGTTAACTAAGCCCATAGCCAAGGCATCCTGAGCGCTGTACTGGCGGCAGAGGTACCAGATTTCTCTGGCCTTTTTTTGGCCGACTATACGGGCCAGGTAGCTAGCGCCAAAGCCGCCATCGAAACTGCCGACTTTGGGGCCAGTTTGGCCAAAGATGGCGTTGTCGGCGGCAATGGTAAGGTCGCACACCACGTGCAGCACATGGCCGCCCCCAATGGCGTAGCCCGCGACTAGGGCAATCACCACCTTAGGCATGGAGCGAATTAGCCGCTGCAAATCCAGCACATTCAGGCGAGGCACGCCGTCTTCATCAATGTAGCCACCGTGGCCGCGCACACTCTGGTCGCCGCCAGCGCAGAAGGCGTATTTGCCATCGGTGTGGGGGGCAGCTCCGGTTAACAACACTACACCGATGCGACTGTCTTCTCGCGCGTTGGCAAAGGCTTCGTAGAGTTCGGCTATGGTTTTGGGTCGAAAGGCATTGCGCTTGTGGGGCCGGTTGATGGTGATTTTGGCTATGCCATCGGCCTTTTGGTAAATGATGTCGTCGTAGGGTTTAACGGTTTGCCAATCAACCTGCATAGGGAGAATTGTCCACACGAAATGAGTCCAGCTTTTAGCCTCTCACACCCTGGCGATGATGCAACTGGATTCTATGGGTCAGCCAAGGCTGACCAGGTAGCCTATCCTCTGTCTTCCTTCTTTCTTCTTCCTTCTTCCTTCCAAACGGGTTTCCGATTCTGAAACGGCACCAATGGCGTCGTAAACCTATGGCAGCTTAGAACTATCTTGATTAGGATTTGACCCATGCAACCCCAATGGACAAGTTTAGCGGTAGGGCTGAGTAGCCTGGCTCTACTCTTAGGAACAGGCGCTTTGGCCTGGCAAGGGCAGATCAGCCAGGCTGCCAACCGCTCTGCTGACGCATCCCCTCACGAAACGGTAACTATGCAACAGTCGGAACAGCCCGCCCTGGCCGATGCCTCACAGATCGATAGCCAACTGGTGCAGGCCCAAACGGAATTTGGCCTGGCCCTGTTTGAGGCCCTACGGCAAGAGTCGCCCCAGAACAATGTGTTAATTTCCCCAGCCAGTGTGGCCATCGCCCTGACGATGGCCTACAACGGTGCAGCGGGGGAGACCCAGGCCGCTATGGCCGAGGTGCTACGGCTCCAGGGCATGGATATGCAACAGATCAATCAGGCGAATCAGGCCCTTCAACAATACCTGGTTAACGCCGACCCAGCGGTGGAGTTAGCCATCGCCAACTCCCTCTGGTACAACCAGGATCTACCCGTCCATGTTGACTTTATTGAACGGATACAGGAGCTCTACAGCGCCAAAGTCGCCGCGCTGGACTTTACCAATCCGGCGGCCAAAATCACCATCAATGACTGGGTAAAAGAGCAAACCCGCGATCGCATCCCTACTATCGTGGACAACATTCCTCCTGACCAGTTGATGTTCCTAATCAACGCCGTCTACTTCAAGGGCGACTGGACTCAAGCCTTCGACCCTGAGCTGACCGAAGACCGACCTTTCACACTGTTGGATGGCCGTGACATTCAACATCCCGGCATGGTTCAGCAGGGCGACTACCTCTATTTAGAAACGGATCAGTTTCAGGCCGTTAGCCTGCCCTACGGGGAAGAAGCCCTGAGCTTTGAGGTGATTTTGCCTGCCGAGGGGGTTGACCTGGAGGCGTTCTACCCCCAGCTTACTGCCGAAAACTGGCAAACCTGGATGAGCCAGCTCCGCTCACGCCCTGGCACTTTGCAACTGCCCCGCTTCCAATTTGCCTACGAGGCAGATCTGATTCCTGCCCTCAAAGCGCTTGGCCTGGAGGTGGCCTTTACCGACAGCGCCGACTTTTCGGGCCTAACGCCCCTGTCCGCCGCCATCAACCAAGTACGCCACAAAACCTTCATCGATGTCACCGAAGAAGGCACCGAAGCCGCGGCGGTTACGTCCATCGGCATCATGCCCACTTCAATCCCTGCTGAGCCAGAGCCACCCTTCCAAATGGAGGTGAACCGCCCATTTTTAGTGGCCATCCGCGATCGCCAGACCGGAGCGTTATTGTTCTTGGGTTCCGTTGTTGATCCGCGGTAAAGGGAGATGGGTGAAGGGTAGTAGGTAGAAGGTGGTGAAAAGGGGGGAAGGGAGGGCGGCTGAAGGGCTAGTTAGGGTCCTCCATCTCCGCAGAAGATAAGTGCACCAGGCCGTTTCTAGGTCGCACGGGCTTTGCCCTTCGTGCTTCGTGCTTCCCGTTTCGTTCTTGCTTTTCTCTCCCGCGTCTTCCTCTTTTCCGGTAGCATCTAGCAAGATTACCCCTCCTTTCCTGCCTTGCAATATGATACGAATCCGTCTATTTCTGCTCAGTTTGGGTGCATCTTTGGGCTTAGTCACTGGGCTTGCTCCGGCCTACGGGGAGGCTATCCCCGTCATCGGCTCCCTTTCTGTTAGGGAATCTTTGGTCAGCCAGGGCCGATTTTCGCCACCTGGGTTGGCCTGGGGTCGGGGTTGGGGAATGATCCTATCGCCTGCGCTCCTGTTGACGGGGTTGAGCCTGGCGGTTGGGGGGGTGGTTGCCCTCACTTGGCTACACTTTTATCAGCAGCAGCGGCGCTGGCGACGGCGAGATCTGGCTCGTATGGAAGCTAAGACCTTTCGGGAGCGAGAGGCCGTTAAACACGTGCTGGATATTCTGGACTATGAAGAATTCCGCACCTTTTACCTCACCCACCCTAAAGATGGCCGTCTGATTAGCTTTGAAGCCAATGACTATCGGCTACGGCGGGCGTTGCGCTCCCATCAGCAGATGGTTAAAATGCGCAGTGGCTTGGATGAAATTAAGCGCCTGGCCACAGAGGCCGATCGTCTTCCAGCTAAAACCTTAGAACTGGTTGAGCAGTACGACAATGAAGAATTTTTCATTGAAATTACCCTGCGCGACTGGTTCGATTCGTTCCTGGGCGGGCTGGAATATTTTGAGATTTTGATTGAATCTGGTTTGCTCACCGCTGAGGAACTAAAGCCCTTTATTATTTACTGGATTAAGCTGATCGGAGATCGCCGCTACCGCCGCAAGGGAGGGTCTGGCTTTTACGATCAACTCTTTCACTATATTCACTGGGCGGGCTATGGCCGGGTGCAGAATCTGTTTGAGCGCTACGGCTTTAAGATTCTACCGCCCCCCTACTCAACCCACGATTTTACGGCCATAGAAACCGACACCAAGTACGACACCCATCGAGTTTTATGCCTGGCAAAAGCCGCTTATTTGGTCTACGAAGATCGAGACTATGTGGCTGATATCGTTCGCCTATGGCTGAAGCCCGTGATGGATGATAGCTGGAAGAAAATGTCAGACCGGCAGTACGTAGTAGAGGTGATTAAAGCCTGGCTACGAGAAGGCGAAGGTAAGAGCGAGCGCGATATTTTGCCTGACTTTAAATATTTGCACATGATGCTGACGGATACCCAGGCCTTTATGCTCCGTAAAGATAATAATGTGATTCTGGTCTTTAAAGGCACTCAGCAACTCTCAGACTGGAAAACAAATCTACAAATTCGACTCAAACAGTTCACTATTCTGGCCGATCAAACAGCCATACCTCCTACAGGGCGGGTACATCGGGGTTTTTTAGGAGCTTGGCAAAGTGTGGAAAAACAGGTGATTACTATCTGAGAAAATGGCAACCCCAGACACTAAACTCTGGGTCACAGGGCATAGCTTGGGTGGGGCACTGGCGGCTGTGGCTACCATTTCTCTAGAATCTCAAGGTTTCTCTGTAAGTGGTTTATATACCTTTGGTCAGCCTCGTGTGGCTGACTGGAAACTGACCAATTACATGAATCAGCGTCTGGGCGATCGCATCTTTCGCTACGTCAACAACAACGATATTGTGCCGCTGATTCCACCCCAGCTTATTCCCTGGGTACCAACGCGGGTGTATGGTCACATGGGGCAGTTTCGCTACTTTAATGAGCTTGGTACTCTGAGGCGCAATTCTTTCCTATTTCAGCGCTTTCCCGATCGACTCTTTGGTTTATTGTGGGCACTCATTACCTCCGGTAGCCCCGATGCCATTGACGACCACAAAATGGAGTTTTATGTCGCCAATCTGCAAAAAGCTCTAGCGCGGGAAGAAAAAGAAGCTGAGTTAGAAATCGAGCGCGACCTAATTAGCGGCGATTTTGTAGAGGAGTTTCAAGAACGGATGAGACTACGGTGGCGCTAGTATAGAAAGGCAGAAGTAAGAAGGCAAAAGGCAGAGTAGAAAACCTAGATTGAGAAAGGTTTCCGGCCTGGCTAATGAGTGCGTTAGTTCCGCCGCAGAGTACTAGGAGAAAATGAATCGTTCATTGACTGATAAAGCTTTAATGCACAGCGGTTGAAACTACGGCCCCATCACCAAAGCCGGGCTACGCACGGAGCCGTACGGGTTACACCACCTATGGCAGTTACCCCAGGCCTCTAATCCATCAAAGTTATTCATGGATGCCATGAATAACAGTTTTTGTGATTCTAGATACAGAAATCTAAACTTGGATTGTGATCAAAAAGGAGGTACATCATGAAAACTACCACAGCCTATTGGCCTATCGCTATTCCCAGTACCAACGCGCTTAACCGCCTCAACGCCAAATTGCGCCGTGGGTTTAGCCAACTGTGGCAGGGTTTGCAAAGCCGGTTAGATGTGTCAGACGAACCCAAGGTATGGCCATCCCAACACCGCACCATCGCACCACCGACTTGGAATGGCTATGACCCAGTCACTGGACAATCTATCTACGAAGTTTCTGAGGTAGAACTACGCACCTGGCTAGAAGAGCTGCATTATCGCGATCAGCAGGTGGCCTACGAGCGTCAACAACAGCTCAGACTGCTCTGGAATGCTTAAGCTGCCCTAAAGCTAGTTTTTTTCTTGCCGCCATCATCCTTCTAGCTGCGCGTCAGTCGCCAAACAAGGGGC
>JAAUUR010000140.1 GCA_012031045.1 Leptolyngbyaceae cyanobacterium SM2_5_2 | reverse complement strand
CCACCCCTGCCCCATCCACTCCATCCCCGATACCATGCCCCTCACCCTACGCCCAAATCACCGATACCCACCTGCTGGCCGACCCCACCGCCCAGCTGCGCGGCTGCGAACCCCTGGCAGAGCTTTCGGGCCGTGCTGCATGAGGTTGTGCAGTGCCAGCCTGACGGGCTGCTGCTGACGGGTGATTTGGCCGATCAGGGCGATCGCGCCGCCTACGAGCATCTGAGGGATGCGATCGCCCCCCTCGACCTACCCACTTACTGGGTGCCCGGCAACCACGACGAGGCTACCACGGCACAAGCGGTGCTCCAGGGAGCGCGGTACTACAGCCCCCAGCACCATGGGCTTGAGTCTATTGAGCTGGGTACCTGGCGACTGCTGCTGCTGAATTCGGTGCTGCCGGGGGCGCAGTTTGGCGAAGGGGCACTGGCTCCGGGCACCCTGCGATCGCTGCGAGCAGAGCTAACCGAACACTCCCAGCAACCCACCGCCCTTGCCCTCCACCACCATCCGGTGCCCACCGGCATCGACTGGCTCGACCAAATGCAGGTGCAAAACGCCCCCGCCTTACTGAGCCTGCTGCAAGACTTCGACCAGGTGCGGCTGGTGCTGTTTGGCCACATTCACCTCGATTTTCAGCAGGTGTCCCAGAGTGGGACTGGGGCAATTGCCTTCTATGGCTGCCCCTCTACCGGCCTCCAGGTCACCCCTCAAGCAGTCACCCCCGACTGCCACCTGCCAGGGTTCCGGCTGATTTCCCTATCCTGCGATGGCCATCACCACACCCAGGTGCGGCGGGTGACCCCAGCGCTGGAGGCGGCGTAGCCCATGCTCAAGCGCCTTTCTAGCCATCGGTGCAGGGGTGAAACCGCCCAGCCCGTCCCCCTATTTAGCGCCTACGGCGGGTTGATCGGCCTGAGCCTGCTGTTGGTGCTGGGGTTTTTGGCTAGCCTGGCCCTGGGTTCGGTATCGATTCCGCTCTCCGAGGTGATCACCATTTGCTGGGGGGCGAGCCCGCCAAAGCATCCTGGCAGGCGATCGTGCTTCAGTTTCGCCTGCCCAGGGCGATCGCGGCTATGGTAGCCGGGTCAGCCCTGGCGATTAGCGGGCTACAGCTGCAAGCCCTGTTTCGCAACCCCCTAGCTGGGCCGTCGATCTTGGGCATCAATGCCGGGGCTAGTTTAGGGGCGGCCCTGGTGGTGCTCACCGGCGGTGGGGCGGGGTGGATGGGTCATTTTGGCCTGGTGGCCGCCGCCAGCCTGGGGGCGGCCACCACCGATGGGCCTAGTGCTGCTGGTCGCCCAGCGGGTGAGGAGTTCCCTGGCGCTGCTGATTTTTGGGCTCATGCTGGGCTACACCACTACCGCCCTGGTGACGATTTTGCTGCACTTTAGTCAAGTTGACCAAACCCTGGCCTATCTCAGCTGGACCTTTGGCAGCTTCGCGGGCGTGACCTGGCAGCAGATACCTGTGCTGCTGCCGATTATTGCTCTGGGGCTAGGGCTGTCTTACCTGGCCTGCAAACCGCTAAATCTACTGCTGCTGGGGGAAGAACAGGCTCTGAGCCTGGGTTTGACCATCAAGCTGATGCGCCTGTACCTGATTGTTAGCTCATCGCTCTTGGCCGGTACCGTCACCGCCTTTTGCGGCCCAATCGCCTTTTTGGGCGTCGCTGTTCCCCACCTGGGTAGAGCCTTGTTCCGCACCCTAGACCACCGGGTGCTGGTGCCCGCCTCAATCCTTCTCGGCGCGCTCCTCGCCCTAGTGGCCGACGGCGTCGCTCAACTGCCTGGCAATCAGGTTGTGTTACCCCTCAACGCCGTCACGGCTCTCATCGGTGCCCCGGTGCTAATCTGGCTCATGCTGAAACGGAATGCTGTCAGGTGAGCGTCATCACAGGAGGCGTTAACCCTGATTGAATGCCTTAAACCGGAAAAGCTCTAGACCAGCACGCAGACTAGTACCGGATGGCAGAAAAGTGCCTACCAGTTAAGGGGTAGGCCATCAGCGGATACTCGCATGCCCCGACTGGCAGCAGCCCCTATCACCTTGAGTGCGTCCGAACAGACAGAACTCGAAACATTAGCTCGACGCCCCAGCACGGCTCAGCAGATCGCGCTGCGAGCGCGGATCATCCTGCGGGCCAGCCGTGGGGAAAGCCACGGCCAAATCTCGCGGGACTTGGGCATCAGCAAAGATATGAGTCGGCTGTGGCGCAACCGCTGGCTCGAGGTAAGTGTCCGGGGCATCCCTGTGATGGAACGACTGCGGGACGCGCCTCGACCGGGAGCACCGGCCACCTTTAGCCTGGAGCAAATCACCCAACTCTACGCCCTAGCCTGTGCGCCGCCGGAGCAATATGGGCGTCCCATCAGCCATTGGACGCCTCGGGAACTGGCTGATGAGCTGGTGAAGCAGGGGATTGTGGCGCAGATTAGTGAACGCCACGTCGGGCGATTGTTAGCTGAAGCTGAGCTGAAACCGCACCAGAGCCGTTACTGGCTCCATCCCCCCCGACAGTGAGTTTGCCACCAAAGTCACCGACATCTGCGCCGCCTACGAGCAGGCCCTCGAGCGAGCAGCGCAGGGAGAGGTGACGATTAGTCTGGATGAAATGACCGGGATTCAAGCCCTAGAACGGACTATGCCGACGGTGCCAATGAAGCCAGGACGGCCTGAGAAAGCCGAGTTTGAGTACATCCGCCATGGCACCCAAAGTTTGATTGCGTCTTTCAATGTAGCCACCGGACAGATTGACCAAGCGACGGTCGGTGATACCTGCACTGAAGCGGATTTAGCGGCTCACCTGAGCGCCTTGATAGCCCAGCATGCCCACGCCACCAAACTCCATCTGGTGATGGACTGTCTCAATACCCATCAGTCTGAGGCAGTCGTGCGCCTGGTGGCGGCCCTAGAGCCGGAACCTATCGAGTTGGGAGAGAAGGGCAAATCGGGTATCTTGCAGTCGATGGCCACCCGCACAGCCTTTCTGCGCCATCCAGACCATCGCCTAGTGGTGCATTTCACCCCTAAGCACTGCTCCTGGCTCAATCAAATTGAAATTTGGTTCAGTATTCTGGTGCGCAAATTGCTGCGTCGGGGCAACTTTACCAGTCAAGCTCACCTCAAAGCCCAGATCCTCGCCTTTATCGAGTACTTCAACCGCACCATGGCTAAGCCTTTCAAGTGGACTTACACTGGCAAGCCCCTCATCTCGTGAAGACTGGCTTTATTTATGCCGTCGAGTACTAGCTAAGCCAAAAGTCCATAGGCTCGCTTGCAGCAGTAGATGACCCATGACGGCTGGAGTATACCTGTGGCCCCCCAACCCCACCCAAAACAGAACCTGCAACCCTTCAAAGACAAAGAAGCCTAACCCCAAGGAGATAGTGATAACTAGCCACCAGTCCAGGACAGACCTGCCCTGGACTGTGTCAGTTGAACTGGCGTAGGAAGCTATTGCAATCGTTATTTTCAGCACAAAGCCGATGCCCAAGGCCAGTATTAGCTCCCAGAGGAACGTAGTAATCGTGAAGTGCAGGCCCCGAAACGCACAATTACTGACCAAGTGGACAAACCAAAAAGCTCCTAGACATAAACCCGCTCGCCTGGGGGATAAACTAGCAGCAGCTACTACAGCTAGGGCTAAAAACGGCGGATGCGGAATGATAACAGAAACAAGGCTGCCGAATACAGCTAAGGCATAAAACCACTGCCTTGGGCTTGAAATTAGTGGCATAGACTGGGTGGAAACAGGAAGAGAGTACGAGTCAAATTGATGAACTGCTGGCTTATTCACTCAGCTAAAACTCCAAGACATCACTACCCATAGTTGGCATATTTTTCGGCCTAGTCAAATGACTTGTCGTCAATTATTTCGCCAAGCAATACAAGGCAAAACTCCATCACGATCCGTGACAAACTGTGACGAGATTGAGCGTTAAATAATTAAATTAACCTTAATTTGCTCTCTCATGCCCACAGCAATCTTCTGGAAACATCAGGGATTGACCGACGAGGTCGTGAAGCAAAGCTTCGTTGGTATTCACCACGCTAGAGTATTGACCAAGCTAGTGTCTGCTTCTGGTTTGACGGCCTGTCTTTTGACAAAACCTTTTCCTCCGCAGACTATTTTTATGGATCTCTGTGTCTAAACGGATTTTGGGTGCAGGGGGGTGTGGGTGAAGGAGTCAGGATTGAATGGACAAATACTGGATTGGCGCGGGCGCAGGCTTACTGGGCTTGCTGCTGTCTCAGCCTGCCTATGGGCTAGGTGATCAGGAACGGGGGGCAGCAGAGGGGGTCGAAGAGACCAGCTTACTGGTTCCCCAGGCCCCTCTACTCAGTGAAATTGATCAGCCCTACGCAACGGTGGATGCCTGGCTGACAGCCCAGGCTGAAGGGCGATCGCCATTACCAATATTCAGATCAATGCAACCGCAGCAGGCGTAGAACTTGTTCTGGCAACGCAGGGGCAATTGGCTCCTACGACTTCTACGTTAGGCAATGCCCTGATCGTCGAGATTCCCAATGCGGTTCTGACCAGCGATCGCTTTGAGCGGGCTGAACCCGCCGAGGGCATTGCCCTGATTACGGCTGAAAACCTGCCTGACAACCGAGTTCGGATCGCCATTACAGGAAACGATGTACCTCCTGCCGTAGCGGTGCGATCGGGCCTGCAATCTTTAGTCTTGGGGATCACTCCGGGCATAGCCGCAGCAGAGGTCACCGATGAAGAGGCCATCAATATTGTGGTGACAGCGCAGAAAACACCAGAAGATTCCCAAGATGTGCCGATCAGCCTGACGGTAATTCCGCAACAAACCCTGGAAGACGCTCAGATTAACGACCTGACCGGAATTTCTCGCAATACCCCCAACTTCAGCTTTTTCCCCACCAACGCAGGTGGCTCTGACTTTAGCTACTACAGCATTCGAGGGCTGAATAACTTCAACTTCCTGGTCAGCCAGGACAGTGTGGGCTACTACATTGACGATGTGCCGTTCGACTTTGGGGCCTTTTTAGACGTGGGCCTGGTAGATCTGGAGCGGGTTGAAGTGCTGCGTGGCCCTCAGAGTACGCTCTATGGAAGAAGCAGCCCGGCTGGGGTCGTCAATATTATTTCCCGTGCCCCGACCAATGTTCCAGAGTTCCGCGTGGCAGGCAGCTACGGCAACTACAACTTCCGCGACGTGCAGCTGTCCTACAGCGATGCCCTGATTCCCGACCAGCTAGCATTTCGTTTGGCCGGAGCGTACCGGGCGCGGGACGGTGTGTTTCAAAATCAAACCCTCGATCGCTCGGTGGGTCAGCAGGAGCAGCTTTTGGGGCGGGCACAGCTCCTGTGGACTCCCTCGGAGGAATGGAGCGTTTCGTTCAATACCTACGTTAGCGATGCCAACAACGGCGACCCAGTATTTACGCGACAGGATGCTGACAATCCATTTGAAACCTTTAAGGCGGTCGATGGGTTTGTGCGCTTAGACAGCAACACCCAGGCGTTGAGAATCGGCTACAGCGGGGCTGGATTTCGCGCTACGTCAATTACAGCTCGGCGCTTTAGCAGACAGGAAGTGCTGGCCGGGGATAGTTTTTCACCGCCGCTGGACCTGGCGCGATCGAACATCGACTTTAGCTCAACCGTCTGGAGCCAGGAAGTTCGGCTGCAGTCACCGGAAGATGCCGACCGCTTCAGGTGGCTACTGGGCGGCTATTACGAGTCCCGCGGCTTTGATGTGGGTAACGATGCCTTTGACTACACCGCTTTGGGTGCAGGCTTCTTTGGCCTGCCCGCAGCCGGACAGGATCGCGTGATTGCCGATCTATCCCGCACCACCTACGCGGTGTTTGGGCAGGTGGATTACAGACCCATTGAGCCACTAAACCTGTTCGCTGGTCTAAGGTTTGAAACCTCTAATTTTTCCCTCGATCGCCAGCGGGTTTTTCAAACCGCAGATAGCGTGACGGTGACGAACCCGCGCGTGCAGGAGCAGGACAGCAGTAGCCAGGTGATCCCTCGGCTTGGGCTACAATACGATATCAGCCCAACGATTATGGCCTATGCCACGATCGCCCAGGGCTATCGGCCCGAGGGCTTCAACTATCGGGCGGACACGGCAGACATCCGCCGATACCAAGAAGAGATCACCTGGACCTACGAAACGGGCATAAAATCTGCCTGGCTCGACAATCGCCTAACCGCAAACCTCTCCATCTTTCACAACAATGTGCAGGGCTATCAAGTACTCCTGACGGACAACCTGGGCTTTTTCCGCAATGTTGCCAGCGCCGACGTGAGCGCCACCGGGCTGGAGTTTGAAGTGGCCGCACAGCCGTTAGAAGGATTAGAACTTGTTCTTGGGCTGGGCTACGTCAATAGTCGGTTTACCCGCTACCAAAACCCGCTGACGGGCGTGGACTTCAATGACAATCGGGTTCCCTTTGTCCCCAATATCACCTACAACGCGGCGGTGCAGTACCGTGCGCCCATCGGGGTTTTTGCTCGCCTGGAATTGCAAGGCTATGGCACGACCTTCTTTGATGATGCCAACCAGGTGAAGCAAGACCCGTTTGCGCTGGTCAATCTGCGCTTGGGGTATGAATGGCAGGACTATGGCGTTTATGTATTTGCCAACAATCTGTTTGATACTCGCTACATCACCTCTGGATTTCAGTTCCCGCCACCCAATGTCACCGCTGGCTTTGGTGAGCCTGTAACCTACGGGGTTCAGGTTCGAGCAGAGTTCTAATGAGGGGCGATCGCCATGAAACCCAAACTGCTTTTGCTCGCCGCCCTGTACATTTCCCAATTTATTCCTACGACGTTCTTTATCCAGACCGTCCCAGTATTTATGCGGCAGCAGAATATGTCGCTGGGTTCGATCGGCTTTTTGGGATTGTTGGTAGTTCCCTCTGCCCTGAAGTTTCTCTGGTCACCCCTGGTCGATCGCTACCGTCTACCGGGCTGGGACATTATCGAGGGTGGATCATCGCTTTTCAAAGCTTGTTGATTATAACCATGCTGGTGGCGGCCTCATTGACCGTACCCACCCAGATGCCTGGCCTGCTGATCTGTATGTTTTTGGCGTTTCTATTCTCTGCCAGTCAAGACATTGCAACGGATGCATTAGCGGTTAATCTGCTTGAACCTCACGAGCGGGGGATGGGGAACGCCATTCAGGCCAGCGGCAATTTTTTAGGGGCCATTGTAGGGGGCGGTGCTGCCCTGATTGTGTTGGAAAAAGTAGGGTTTCGCACCACGGTGATGATGCTCGCGATCGCGCTATCGCTCTGTTTGATACCGATCTTGTTCTATCAGGAGCAGAGTCGTCCAATCAATGCTTCGATGACGCTCAAATCCTACCTTCAGCCCTTTATCCGTTTCTTCTCCCGCCCTGGCATTGGGTTGTGGCTATTCGTTATTCTGCTTTACATGATTAGCGAAAATGTGTCGGGTACGTTGATCCGTCCACTGCTCGTTGACCAGGGGTTATCTCTATCCCAGATTGGCTGGCTGCTGGGCATTTTTAGCTATGTCGCCAGAATTATTGCGGCGCTGATTGCAGGTGTACTGATTACCCAGTGGGGACGCAGGCGATCGCTGATTGTCTTTGGTATTCTGGCTAACCTAGCGACATTGCTCTATCTCTTCCCTGCGATCGGTATTGCCAGTCTAACCGTTCTTTACGCCGTGTGTATTGTAGTCAGTGGGCTGCAAAGTATGGCCTACACTGCTCTCCTGACGGCCATGATGGATCGCAGCCATCCGGCCACTGCCGGTACAGACTATACGACGCAGATCTCTGTTGTTTTTGTGGGGATTGTTGCAACGACGGTACTGGGTGGAGTTATGGCCCAGGCGATCGGCTATGCCTTCGCAATCATCATCAGCGTAATGGTGAGCTTATTGAGTGTGCTGTTGCTTCCAAAAGCCTATAAAACTGCTGTTAAAGCTTGATGCCAATTCCTATGCGACCAGATTCCCTCGAAATCGCTATTCTGCTCTATGACGGTATGACAGCCCTGGATGCGATTGGCCCCTACGAGATTTTGAGTCGGTTACCCAATACCGCAATCAAATTGGTTGCTAAAGAACCGGGATTGGTCGTCACAGATACTCGTTACCTGGCTCTAAATGCAACCGATTCACTCACAGACGTACCTACTCCAGATGTGATTCTGCTTCCCGGTGGTTCGGCTGGAACTATGAAAATTACCCAGGATCAAGCCGTATTGGATTGGGTTCGCACCGCCCATGCCAATACACAATGGACAACCGCTGTCTGTACCGGAGTCTTTTTACTGGGGGCAAGCGGATTGTTGACCGGTGTCGAAGCCACCACTCACTGGGCATCAACCGCTGATCTAGCCAAGTACAACGCCAGGTATCGACCGGCTCGCTTCGTGCAAAGCGGCAAGATCATCAGCGCCGCAGGAGTTTCGGCTGGCATTGATATGGCCCTTTATTTAGCCAGTCAACTTAGAGGTGAGCAGGTTGCCAAGGCGATTCAGTTGGCGATCGAGTACGATCCAGAGCCACCCTTTGACTCAGGGTCGCTGCAAAAAGCCGATCAAGACACTGTTCAGCAATCGAGAAAACTATTGAGAAGCTGGTTTTTAGACGGGTTTCAGAAGTTTTTCCCAGATCAAGCAATCCCAAAACTTTGAATTAGGGGAATGCGCCATTGTTGGAATAGATTCACTTTATTGGACACTAATAATGCTGGTTTCATTCTCCTGATTCAGTCACTGAGGGAGCTGGAGGGGGTGCCGCCGGAACTGGAGGTGAACTCACGGGGGCCGGAGGGGGTGCTGGTGCTGGAGTAGGACTCACTGGCTCGGCTGGAACTGGGGAAGACTCAGCCGAGGAAGGAGCGGGTTCCGGCGCTGGCGTAGGATTGCTTTGGCTTGGTGTCGTCGGGACAGGTTCTGCAGCGGGCTCTGGCTCTGGCTCTGAGACGGGGGGGGCTTGCTCTATGGGCGCTGATGAGGCCTGTGGCGCTGTAGGGGATACCTCAGCACCATTGTCTGAGGGCGCAGCGGGAGCCGCAGCGGAGGGCGTATCTGTCGTCTCTGCGGTGGGGGCGGGCTCAGGAGGCACGTCCACCGCTTGGCGTTCGCCCCGGCGGCGGGCGTCGCGGTTGCGGCGCGACCCTTCAATGGTCAGGTCGTATTCAATGGGTACGCTGGCTCCACCTGCGACGGGTTGAAAGCGGGAGTTTCTAGCAGCCTGGATAGCGGCCTGGTCGATCGCCGCATTGCCGCTAGAGCGGGTGAGAGTCACACTGCGCACGCTGCCGTCGGGGTTGATATCGACACTCACCATGGGCTGCCCCTCGGCTCCGGCAGCCAGGCGCTCTGGGGGTAGCTGGGACGCACGCAGTTTTGGCAGACCACAGTGCGAGACCCCTGGCCCTGACCACTGCCGTCGGTAGTTGAGGGGGCAGCCGCAACCCCAGGGTTGTCGTCCGCAGGCGCATCGAGGACTGTGCCGTCGCCAGCAGTAGCTGACTCGGTAGGCACGGCGGCGGTGCCAGTGCCAGCTTCCGCCTGAGAATCGCGCAGGCGCTGGAGCAGATCGCGCAGGCTCTCGGACTGGGATTCGGTGGATTCCGTGGCTACGGCTTCTGGCTCAACATCGTCTGGCGGTTCTTCAGCTGCCTCTGCTTCTTCGCTGGGGGTGGGTTCTTCCTCAACAGCGGGCTGGGGGTCTTCTAAGGCTGACTCAGCCTGGGTATCTTCCCCAGGTTCTGGACTATCTGGGGCAACCGACTCTACTAGAGGCGTCACGGTTGCAGGCGGGGCCACCACCGCAGCGCGAGGTGGAGCGCTAGCTGTTGCCGCCGCTGGATCATTAACTTGGGTGCTGAGTTTGGCAGGGCGGGTGGAGTTGGGCAAGACCTCTGGCTGGTCGGGGATTGCTTCGGTTAGGGGTTCGGCGACAATCAACTCAATGGGCATTAGCTCATCATTGGTTGCTTGCCAAAGGTCGAACTGGCTGAGGCCTAGGGCAATCCCGTGGGCACTCAATGACCCCAAAAGACCCCACAGCAGGAGTCGCTTCAGCTTTTTCTGCTCGTGCTCATGCTGTTGGACGCAGATCTCTGAAAGGCTCATGGTTGGTTGCCCAAGGAAAAGGCAAAACGACTGTAGTTATATTACACAACTGACAGTCAATTGCATTTAGGTAGCCTGCAACGCTCTTGTGCCCACCTCCCTGAGGTAGAAAGACAGCCCGTCTTTAGACAGGCTAATAGTTTTCTCTGTCATACTACCAAATGAGTGTGATTCCGTTTTGGTGGTGTAAGTGAACTGGTCGCCACAGACCACAGGCGACGGGGCTGTCCACACTAACAGCAGTGCACCGTATGCCTTCGCGGCGAAGCCTGGCAGCTTGACATTACACTATCAACTAGGGTTAATACTAATGACATTGACTTTCAACTAGAGCCTATGGGTACCATCTTTGCGGCAGGCGGCATTGTCATGTGGCCACTGCTGGGGTTTTCAATCCTGGCGATCGCCCTGATTGTCGAGCGCTCGATCTTCTGGTTTCGCCTCAACCGCCGCCAACGCCCGGTGATGCAGGACGTTCTGCGCATCTACCGCCAAGCGCCTGTGGATGTGTACCCCAAGCTGCGCCAGCACGTCAACCTGCCCATCGCCCGCATTTTTCTAGAAGCCTTGGAGATCGACGGAGCTAGCCCCAGGCAGTTTCACCTGGCCCTAGCCAGCGCCATGCAGGCCGAACTGCCCCACCTGCGGCGGTTCAACACTGTCTTTGCCACCATCATCAGCGTCGCCCCCCTGCTGGGCCTGCTCGGCACCATCTTGGGGCTGATTCGCTCCTTCGCTGCCTTACAACTGGGCGACCTGAATACCAACACCGGAGCCGTAACCGGCGGCATCAGCGAAGCCCTAGTGTCTACCGCCGCTGGTCTGGTGGTAGCGATCGGCACCTTGCTGTTTGCCAACCTGTTTCGCGGCCTCTACAAGCGCCAGGTAGCGCTAATTCAGGAGTACGGTGGTCAGCTGGAAATTCTTTACGAAACCCACTACGGGCGGCAGAGTCAGCTCAAGGAAGAGTCGTTGGTGAGATAAGGAGAGTGGTTTGGGGTGTTGAGTCCACGGTGTACGGTGTTAGATCCAAGGCAAAACCGCAAACCGTGAACCATACACCGTGGACCCCAAACCGCAAAGCCGAAACCCAAACCGCTAACCGTCGACCCCAAACCGCAAACCCAAAACCCTATGCCCTACCTCCCCGAAGAACCTGAAGAAGACTTTGAACTCAACATCGTGCCGATGATCGATGTGATCTTTGCGATTTTGACGT
>JAAUUR010000139.1 GCA_012031045.1 Leptolyngbyaceae cyanobacterium SM2_5_2 | reverse complement strand
CTGAACGGAAACTTTGAAGAAGAATAACCCAGGGAAAATACGGAAACTTTATATTACTATTTGGATAGTTTACAGTATCTTTAAAATTGGTTTGCTGGTTGAATGGTTTTTTTAGGAATGTTTTATAGCTGATTTCCCCCGTAGTCTATTGCTAAGATTGTCCGGATCTGCCCCTTAACCGCAGAAAATAGATTGAGTTAACCATGGGGTTTTGGGCAAGCCAAGATGCTGTTGTCATATTCAAACATTCCGCTTTGGAGCTACTGGTTTAACGCATTGCTCTTCTATGCAGTCATAACCTGTACTGCCTAAACTTTATGGTTTTATCCAACCGTCCTGACAACGCTCGACCGTTCCTGACCTGGCAACGTATTACCGACTGGGCCCAAGAGCACTACCGGTCTAGAACCTTTAGCAAAGATGAGCGTATCCCGACCCGGTCGGGATTGTTGTATCTGGTAGAGCGAGGGGCCATACGGCTGGTAGGGGCCGCCCATACCCCACCTGGGAGCAGGGCAGAACTTCCCCCTGACCTCATGCTGGAAGATGAGCCAGAGGTCACTACAGGGGCTTTGGCCATGGCAGGATACGAAGAAGCCTTTCTGGGTTTTGTGGGGGCAGGGCAGCCCTTTGAAATTGTGGCCCAGTCCCCGTTTAATCTGCAAAGCTTTGCCCACGTCGATCAAACTACCGTTATCTGGCTGTACTGGAACGACCTGGATAACTGGCCTCACTTTCGTCGGGAAGTATTAGATGCCTTTCGTTACCAGCACCAGCGCAAGCTGCTCTGGCTTAGCACCCTCGGCCAGCGGCGCACGATTGATCGCTTGTTTGGCTTTCTAACCCTATTGATTGAAGAATTTGGGGAGCCCTGTGAGTCGGGCTATTACCTGCCCTGGACGCTTACCCATGCCCAAATCGGCAGTGCCATTGGCTCAACCCGGGTTACGGTTACCCGGCTTATGGGTAAGCTCCGGCAACGGAAGCTCATCCATATCCATCGAGATGGTTTGATTGCCATCCCCGCCCATCACCCGGCTGCTCAACAGGCCTAAAACAGCCCACGCGTCTAGGGCGATTTAGCTTCACCTTCAGTACAGGTGCGCCAACCTTAGCATTGACTGAGGTTTAAACCCTAACTAGATGAGGACGGTGATGGACTAATGTAAGGGTCGCCCAGGGCGGGGCAGGCGGTTTACTGCCATTTTTTTCGTTGCCAATCGCCTTAAAGTTGAGGGGAAGGTTTGTAAATTGGGGCAGAATCTCCTCAGTAAAAGCCGCAGCGGCCTTTGACCGATATCGGTTAGGGTTAAAAATTACCGATAGCATCCGGTTGACCACCACCGAATCAATTTTGGCGCGGTGTAAAACACCCATTTGCAGCTCTTTTTCAATGGCCGAGTTAGATACAAAGGCCACCCCCAGCCCAGACTGCACCGCCGTTTTAATGGCCTCAATGGAGTTAAGCTCCATTTCAATTTTCAGGCGGCGGGTTTCAATGCCGCAGCGGGTCAACACCTGGTCAATTACTTTGCGAATGGTCGATTGCGAATCCAGCGCAATAAAGTGAAGCTTGTACAAATCGTCTCGCTGTATCATCTCCTGACTAGCCAGGGGATGATACATCGGCATAATCAGTGCAAGTTCGTCTTCAGCGTAGGGCACTCTCTCTAGAGAGTCTTGTAATTCAGGAGGAACTTCGCCCCCAATAATAGCCAGATCTACCTGTCCGTTAGCTACGCTCCAGGAGGTGCGCCGGGTAGAGTGTACATGCAGTTGCACCGCTACATCGGCATACTTTTGGCGAAATAGGCCAATCATACGCGGCAGCAGATAGGTGCCAGTGGTCTGGCTAGCGCCAATGATCAAGGTGCCTCCCTGCAAATTTTGCAGATCCTCAATGGCTCGGCAGGTTTCTTGGCACAGGCTGAGGATGCGATCGCCGTAGCTTAGCAGCAAATGCCCCGCCTCTGTGAGCTGGGCCCGTCGCCCACCCCGATCAAACAGAGGGACATCGAGCTGGCGCTCCAGGTTTTGCACCTGAAGGCTAACCGCTGGTTGGGAAACATAGAGACTATCCGCCGCTCGCTTGAAACTGCCCTCTGCCGCGATGGCTTTAAGGATGCGCAGTTGGTCGAGGGTAAAAGGAAGGTCAGACATGGGCATTTACCCTAACGTAGAGAATTCTGGAAGGCCAATAAACAAGATAGTAGTTCGGGTTTACGCTGATGCCCTGAGTTGGCCCACAGCACCCTAGCTGAGGCCAGTAGTCGATAAGGCTGCCATCCTTAGATTACTTGTTTCGGGACACTCCCAGAAAAAAAATGGCAGGATACCCCCAAGGTTTTATGAAATGTCGGTTATTCAGAGCCTCCTGAATTTTCCCGGCCTATCGGCTGTGGCGTTGCTTGATGGTCGTCAGCGCCTCGGCTGGGTTGGGCCGCAACTCAACCTGGCTGACCAGCGCCAAGCCGGTCTAGCCCAGGGAATTCAACAAGTGATAGAAACGGCCCCGGTTGGGTTTGACAGTTTTTCCTTCTACTTTAGAAATTATCTGGTTTACCTGCACAGGCTTGGGGCTTGAGCAGGTTTTGCTGTTGCTAATTGCCGATGGTCCGCAGCATCGAGGTCACTCGCTGGCCCTAACCCAATTACAGATGGCCCTGCTAGATGAACCGGATCGTTTAGACAGCCTCACCCAGGCCCTGGCACGTTGGGAAGGCCCCATTTCTGCGGCTGATGAGGCCACTCTGGTTGGCGGCGCCAGTCAACCTGCTCCAACTGCTGCCAGCCAGGTTAGCCTGGGAGAAATGATTGAGGCGCTTAACCGGGTTAGTGAGGGAGCCACGCCATTCCTGGGCAAAATTATTGTGGCCAACACTTGGAAACAGTCACGCCCAGCTCACCCCTGGCTTGCCCAGTTTGATATTCAAAAAGATGGTCATTTAGCGATGGTGCCTCCCTCTGCTGAACCGCTTACGGCTGAACAAGAACAGTGGATACGCGACTGGGTTGTGGCCTTTGTCGAACGAGGTGGGCGCACCATTCGCAACTTTCGGGGGCTGGTTAGCGATCACGTGTCGCCCCAGGATAGGGCATTGCTGTTTGGCTAGGTGGCTGCTAGTGCCAACGGCCTAAGTGGCTGGCTGTTTAATGGTCCAATTAATCTGTCGTTGCCGGAGCAACCGTTGCCCTATGGTTAAAACTGTTCGCCTTGAGCCCATTGCCCAGGAAACCACCATTGAGACTAACAGCAACCTTCTGTCGGTGCTGTTGAATAAAGAACTCGACGTTTTAAAGGAATGTGGCGGACGCGGCATGTGCGCCACTTGCCACATTTATGTGCAGTCTGGCATGGATTCCCTGACCCCAATTAACCGCCGAGAACAGCGCACCTTAGAGGTCATCACCTCCTGCAAACCCAATTCTCGCCTGGCCTGCCAGTCACGGGTCATTGGCAATGGCGTTGTCGTTGAGCTGCCCCCAGGCATGTACGTGAACTCACTGCAAGACATTGAAGCTCTGATTGGCCGCCGGGCCGAGCAAGACTTGCTCCACCCCATTACTGGGGAAGTGCTGGTAGAACGAGAAAAGCTGATCACTCGCTCTGTGCTTAAGCAACTGGAAGAGACGGCTAGCTTCAAAGTCGGAGAGTTCTTTAGCCAAAGCAAAGACCTCTAAGCGAGCCCGCTATCCTGGACGTTTAGCACCACTATCCTGGACTTTTAGTAAAGGGGATGTCGTGGATACCAGCTCATCCGGCGCATCTGCTATGGTAAGGCAAAGGCGTAGTTGAGTTTTGTTGCCATCATCTATGGAATCTGCCCCTCAGCTGACGGTTCGCCACGAAAAGGTCTTGCAGGCTACCGTGCGCCACTATATTGCCACGGCAGAGCCCGTAGCTCTCGAGCCATTGTCCAGGAATACGATCTAAAGGTGAGCCCAGCTACCGTTCGTAGCACGATGGGCTGGTTGGAAAAGTATGGCTTACTCTACCAGCCCTACACTTCTGCCGGGCGGGTACCGTCAGATTTTGGCTATCGGCTCTATGTGGATCGTCTGATGATCCCCTCTGAAGGGTTGGGCCAGAAAGTTGATGCAATTCTATCTGAGGAGCTGGGCTGGGTAGGCTGGAGTTTAGAAGCTCTGTTGAAGGAAGCCACCCAAATTCTGGCTCAGGTCAGTGGCTATCTTGCCCTGGTAACGGTGCCTCAGGCTAGCGCCGCCCTGATCCGCCATATTCAGCTTGTGCCCGTGGATGTCGATCAGCTGCTGCTGATTGTGCTGCTCGATTCGTTGACCCCGCAATCCGTTGTCGTACAACTCCCCAAAACTACCCAGGCTGGCACCAATGAAACGGTTTGCCGCCGGGAAACGGAAATTCTCTCAAATTTCTTGACCCACCATCTGCGTGGCCGTCCCCTAGCTGATGTGGCCAGTCTAGACTGGGGGTGCCTGGATAGCGAATTTCGGCGCTACGGTGCCAGGCTGTGCCAGGCCTTGATGGAGATGGCGCGACGATCTCGAACCTCTGGCTCCACCCAGTTTGTGATTAGCGGTCTGGCCGAAGTGCTACGCCAGCCTGAGTTTTCCGATTCTCAGCATATTCAGGCCATTGTTCGTCTGTTGGAAGAAGAGCAAGCCCAGCTTTGGCCGTTATTTTTTGAAGCGCCACCCATTACCCCCGTCGCCGCTAACTCTAACGTACGGGTCTGGATTGGGTCAGAAAACCCCATCGAACCGATGCAGGGTTGTGCGTTGGTTGTGTCTAGCTACACCAAACAAGACACTTCCCTCGGCAGCGTTGGGGTACTGGGGCCAACCCGGATGGTCTATGAAAATGCGGTGGCGGTGGTTCAGGCCACGGCTGAATACTTGTCCAATGCCCTCAGCAACTGAGTTGAGAGTAGTCCGTTAAGGCCCTAGGGACTAGCTACCTGTGATCATTACCGAGCTCCTAGCCATTTTATCTATTGCCGCAGCAACAGGGTTGCGGGTAGCTCTGCCGCTATTGATTATTGGGTTGATGTCGGGTCAGGCACTATGGTCAAACGTCCCGGTGCTATCTGGCCTGCCGCCAGCTTTGCTGCTGGGCATTTTGGCCAGTTGGTCAGCGGCGGAACTGATGCTGCTCAAGGAGCGCCACAGCCAGCGGGTGTTTCAGTTAACGGAGCTAGTGCTGAGCCCTGGGGTAGGAGCCCTGGCTGGGGTCGCTATTGCTCGTACGCTTGGGTTGACCGGTAGCCTGAATGTCGTCATCGCCCTGATTAGTGCCCTACTGGCCCTGGTGCTACAGCTGTTACAGGTGGGTTGGTTCTATCGCGCCAAGCGCCCTCCCCAGTGGGTGCTGTTTGGAGTAGACGGGCTGTGCATTGTTCTGGCGTTATTTGCCTTCGATGCCCCTCGCCAGGGCGGACTGATTGCCCTACTTCTACTTTGGCTCGTGATTCGTACCTCCTACACCTGGCGAGCCTGGCCCCAGGAGTCTAATCGCCCGCCTACTGCCCGCAGCCAGGGCACCAGCCTCCGTCGCTAGAGCCGACCCGGCCAATTAGGGCCAGGCTCATCACCGACCTTTCTTGCGGGTCAGGGCAGGACAGCCTACAAAATGCCGACGAAGTGTAGGGGGCCACGCCCACTCACCAACTCTAGCAGCAGTGCTAAAAATCCAACCATTGCTAGCCGACCATTCCAAACCTCAGCCACTGGGGTAAGGCCCCAGGCGGAGCGTTCCGGTGGGTAGATTCTGACGCGCTTTTCGGGCTGCACGACATCGGAAAAGAGCTTACGGGGGGAATTAAGGGCCTCCAGCACCATATCCGCCATGTCGTTGATGAACTGTGGGTGAGTATTCAGGGCAGGAACCCGGTGGAAGCCTTCGATACCGGCCTCTTCGGCTAACTCTCGATACTCGATGTCAATTTCCTGCAGGGTTTCGATGTGTTCAGAAACAAAGCTGATCGGCACCACGACCAGATCTTTTACGTGCTGCTGGGCCAGGGTTGCAATAGCGTCTTCGGTGTAGGGCTGGAGCCACTCTACGGGGCCAACCCGGCTTTGGTAAGCCAGGGTGTGAGGGTTGGGGCGGTTCAGCGATCGCATGATCAACTCAGTACAATGCTCAATTTCCCGTTGGTAGGGATCCCCAGCTTCCTCAACGTAGCTGACGGGCACCCCGTGGGCGCTGAAGAAAATATGCCCTTGGTCGGGATTCTCAAGCTTATCAAGCTCCTGGGCAATTAAATCGGCTATCGCCCCAGTGTAGCCAGGGCGAGCATACCAGGAGGGAATGACGGTATAGCTAATCCGGTTGAGGGAGGGATCCTCCATCCAGATGCGCTCTAGCAGCCGAAAGCTAGAGCCACTGGTACTGATCGAAAACTGGGGATAAAGCGGTAACACCACTAGACGCTCAACGCCATCACGCTTGATTTGAGCGACGGCTTCCTCAGTGAAGGGGTACCAGTAGCGCATGCCAATGTAAATGTTGGCCTCTTCGCCTTTGGCCTGCAGGGCTGCCTTTAAAGCCTCGGCCTGCTGCTCGGTAATGCGACGTAGAGGAGACCCCCCGCCAATCTGTTGATAGTTTTCCTGGGACTGCTTGGCGCGAGAGTTAGAAATCAACCAGGCCAGCGGGCGCTGAAGCCACGGAAAAGGCAATCGGATGATTTCTGGATCCGCAAACAGGTTAAACAGGAAAGGGCGAACATCCTCAATTTGTTCTGGCCCGCCCAAATTTAGCAGTAAGACCCCAACGCGACCCATAGCCCTATCTGTGGTTTCTAAACGTCTAATAATCTTTTATTATCGTAACAATTTCTTGCCAGTACCCTAACCGGGCAAGTTAACCCTTGACACAGATCCCACAACCAAACTCAGGAGCTTGATGGTAACTATTCCTAATTTCACCTATTCTACAGGTTTGTTGGGGGTTTCCTAACGTTATAGGTTGGCCGATTTGGAATTATCTATGGGTCAGTCGGATAGCCTGGATATAGCCATTGCCAAACTCAATGAACGGCTCAAGGCGGCTCGTTTGGGGCTAAGGGTTGAGCGGCGGGGCGATCGTCTGTCGTTGCGAGGCACGTTGCCACCCCGGCCCGGTAGCGATCGCCTGCGCCCCCACCAGCAGCGCATTCCGCTGGGGCTACCCGCTACCAAGGCCGGGTTAAAGCAAATCGAGCAGGAGGCCAAGGTAATAACGGCCCGGTTGATTGAGCGCACCTTTAACTGGGCGGACTACCTGCTAGCCGCTGAGACTACCGAGCCTGAGGCGGTCACCCTAGATGACCGGATTGCTCAGTTTCAGGCACATTTGTTGAGTCGCCCAGGTCTGGATGTAGTTGCCCTAGCTGCCGTCAAAACGACCTGGGAAAAAGCCTACGCCCCCTATCTCAAAAAGCTGTTAGCCCAGACCCACGAGCACCCCCGCCAACCTCTCGGAGCGGCTATTGTTGCCACCCTAGAAACCCTGCCGCCTCACTCTCGCAGTCGTCAGGTGGGCTGCACGGCACTGAAAGCCTTTGCTAATTTCCACCAGATTTCCCTGCCTGAGACAGTCGATGCCCTGTGGGGCAGCTACGGTAGCCATAAAACCCAGCGGCGAGAGTTGCCCTCCGATCAGGAGATTCTCACCTGGTACAACCGCATTCCCAATCCGACCTGGCAAACCGTCTATGGCCTGATGGCGACCTACGGGCTGCGTAACCATGAGGTGTTTTTTTGCGATCGAGCCGAGCTCATGGCTGGGGTGGCTGAGGCCCGCATCACCGTATTGGAAACCACCAAAACCGGGCTCCACGACGTCTGGCCGTTTTACCCAGAGTGGGTCGAGCACTTTCAGCTGCGCCAGGGGCACCTGCCCCCGATCAACACTGACCTGGCCACGACGACCCTGCAGCGCGTTGGGCAGCAGGTGGCCCTCCAATTTAAGCGTTACGGCCTCCCCTTTGCCCCCTATGACCTGCGGCACGCCTGGGCAGTACGGACGATTCACTTTGGATTGCCCGATACTGTAGCCGCCCGCATGATGGGGCACTCCGTGGCCATCCACACCCGCACTTACCACCGCTGGATTACGCTGCGCGATCAGCGGCAAGCGGTGCAAACCGCCTTGCAAAACCGCCCTAGCGCCCATCTTTCATAGCTTAAGGCGGTCAACCGCCCGGCCTTGAGGCCGTGGCCTGAAGGTTTAACTTGGAATAAATTAAAAGATTTAGCGATAGGCTAAAAAGTGTAAAAAGAGTACGTGCAGATATTGCGTTTTATGGTGGCTAGTTGCGAGTTTTATGAAAATTTTACTCGTCGAAGATGATGCGTCTACCCGCGAACTGCTGGCGTTTCACCTGTCGGCTGCTCACTATGTGGTGGAGCAGGCCATAGATGGCGCTACAGCGCTGGAACTAGCTGCCCTGTGGAACTATGATTTGATTATTCTCGACATCAATTTGCCTAAGCTAGACGGCATGAGCCTATGTCGTCATTTGCGGCTACAGGGGATCGGCACGCCCATTTTGATGATTACAGCCCAGGATGACACCGCCGACGTGATTAGTGGTTTGGATGCGGGAGCTGATGACTACGTCACCAAGCCCTTCGAGGTGCAAAGGGTGCTAGCCCGGGTTCGGGCCTTGCTTAGACGAGGCATCACCACTCCTATGGTGCCAGCCCTGACATGGGGCGACCTCTACCTCAACCCGACCCTGGCGCAGGTGACCTATCGCAACCAGGTCGTGCCGCTGACCCCAAAGGAATATAGCCTGCTGGAGCTGTTTTTGCGGTATCCCCAGCGGGTATTTAGCCGCAGCGCGATTCTTGACCAGCTCTGGACCATTGACGACTCTCCCACCGAAGGTGCCGTCACTAACTTGGTCAAAGATCTGCGTAATCGCCTCAAGCGTAGTGGGATGGTCGATGCCATGATTCAAACGGTGTATGGCCTTGGCTATCGACTCCGACAACGTCCCGATTCAATTGAGCCGCCAGCGGCGGCACCTCCATCATCAGCGGCGGTCTCTGTCTTGGCCTCGGCCAACTCCTCGTCCCTAAGCCTGGCTACCATCGCCGCTCGCTTTCAATCTTCCCTTCAGCGGCGAGTGGCGGTGCTGGAGGATGCCATCCGCAGTCTTCAGGCGGGCGGCCTAGATCAGCAACAGCGTCAGATTGCCTGCGACGAAGCCCATCGGTTAGCGGGTGGGCTGGGCACCTTTGGCTACGACCATAGCTCAACCTGGGCCCAGCAAATTGAGACCCTGTTTCAACGGGAGACAGCGTTGGGGCCATTGGAGGTAGCTCAGCTCTCCCGTTGTTTGTTGGCCTTGAAGCAGAGCCTAACTACCCAGCCGGTTACTGCAGTCGATGGGCCTGGTTTACCCCCCTGCTGCCAGATTGTGGCCCTAAACCTGGAGCCTGGGTTAGCCGACGCCGGGGAGAAACTAGAGCAACTGCATCACCAACGCTTGGGTAGCTGGCACCCCCAGGATAAAACCGATGCGCTTGCCCAGGTCGCCAACAGCCGCCACTTTGATGCCTTTTTGCGGCAGCAGTGGGAACGCCACCGTCACAGCCAAGCTCCTCTCTCCCTGATTCTGTGCAGTCCTGATAATTTCGTGGCCTATCAGAAAACCTATGGTAGCCAGGTCAGCCATTTATTGCTGCGGCACATGGCCCATATTCTTCACCATGCGGTGAATCCAAATATTGACTTGGTCGCCCGCTATGACGACAGCCACTTTGGCCTGGTCTTGCCTAACGCTAACCTGGAGGCCGCCCTGGGAGTTGTTGCGCGCATTCAGCAAGCCATCTCCCAACAACCTGTGATCCATCAGGCGGACCACCCTAGCTTGGCTATTGCCCTCAGCTTGGGGATCGGCAGTACCGTTCCGACCGCCGCCAATGCTAGTGATCACCTGCTCAAGGCTACCTATCAAGCCCTGCAAGATGCTCTGACGCCAGGGGGGAATAGATTGTGTCTTTATTCCCCACAGGGCAGTTGAGGATGTTTGGGATGAAGTTTTCACTGCGTACTCTGCTGATTGTGCCGTTTTTGGTACAGGTTATTGGCATCACGGCCTTAGTGGGTTACTTATCTTACCGGAGTGGCCAGCGGGCGGTTAGAGATTTAGCCCGTCAGCTTATGGTGGAAAGGAGCCAGCAGGCGAAAGGCAAACTAGAAACCTATCTGCAACTTCCTCGACTGGTCACCCAGTTTAATGCAGATTTGATGCAAGCAGGGACATTGAACAGCGCGGATCTCGCTCTTCTGGATAGCCATCTCATAGCCGAACTTAAGCGCTTTCCGCAGCTTTCGGGCCTGGCTATGACCAACGAAGCGGGGGGCTTTTTGAATATCCACCGCATGGAAGACAACACGTTTACGCTCCGCCAACGGAATGTCAACCTTCAGGATGGCGTGTTGTACCGCTACCGAGCGGATGCCAGCGGCCAAACCGCTACCCTGATTGATCGTTTCAACCATACCTTTAACCCCCACCGCGATCCGCCAGACAACCCGTGGTACCCAGCGGCCAAGGCCAACCCCAATGGAGTGTGGCGGCTAGTGGTGTCGCTCCAGCGGGGAGAGAACGATCCAAGGCTCGTTTTGGTACGATTTGTCCCAGTTTATGGGGCTTCGGGGCAGGTGATGGGGGTGTTTAGCGCCGGTATTCTGCTCACGGAGATCGGCCATTTTTTACAGGAGTTGATGGCTACTCCCCCGGAGCAGGCATTTTTAGTCGAGCCCGATGGCCATTTAGTCGCTACTTCAACGGGCGAACTGCCCTTTAACCCTGAGGTCAGTCAGGATCCAGCTCAAAATGTGGCCGTAGCCCCGCGCCGTTTCCTTGTGAGCCAGAGCCGCAACCGTTTAACCCAGGCCGCCGCCCTACAAATCCAGGGGCAAAATGCCGACTTCAGCCACATCCGTGCCCCACAATTCTCAGAGCTACGGGTTGATGGGCAGCACTACTTCGTCAACGCCACGCCAATTCAAGACGATTTGAACTGGCTATTGGTCACTGTGATTCCTAGTGCGGCGTTTATGGACGATATTTCTACGAATCTGACTCGTACCGTCCTCCTCTGTGCGCTAGCTTTGCTAGGATCCATTGGCCTGGGTATTTGGACGGCTGAATACATTACCAAACCCATCCTTTCTCTCCAACAAGCTACCCAGGCGTTTACCGATGGCATGGCGGTGGTGCCCCCTACCCAACCCACTCAAATCAAGGAAGTTGAAGCGCTACGGCAGCGGTTTGATCAAATGGTTGGGCAACTAGTTGCCTCCTTTAGCGCGCAGCGCGATCGCGAAACCACCCTGGCCACTTTTCTCAATGGCGTACCCCTGGCACTCAGCATCCATGACCCTACTGGCCA
>JAAUUR010000138.1 GCA_012031045.1 Leptolyngbyaceae cyanobacterium SM2_5_2 | reverse complement strand
CCGGTAATATGCGCCATGCCATGATCGGTAACCCGGCCTGCCGGGCCTTAAGAACCGGCTCGACGTAGATTTGAGTTGGGGTCAGAAACAGTTCTCCCAATGTCTGCTTTCCTAGGGCCGACACAGACTCACCCCAGTCGTAGCCGAGGCCATCGCCCGTGGGCCGCTGCCCCGCCTGGATAACCTGGCGCACCAGGCTCAGACCATTGCTGTGGATACCGCTGCTGGCCAGGCCAATGACGCGATCGCCCAACTGCACCCGGCTACCGTCTAAAAGCTGCGATTTTTCTACTACGCCTACACAAAACCCAGCTAGGTCGTACTCGCCAGGGGCATAGAATCCGGGCATTTCTGCGGTTTCTCCCCCTAACAAAGCACAGCCCGCCCGCCGACAGCCCGCTGTGATGCCCGTTACAACCTGGGCTAGCGTGTCGGGTTCAAGTTTTCCGGTAGCCAGGTAATCGAGGAAAAATAGGGGTTCAGCGCCGCTGGTTAGAATGTCGTTCACGCACATGGCCACTAGGTCGATACCTACCGTATCGTGACGATTTACGGCCTGGGCAATTTTGAGTTTAGTGCCAACCCCATCCGTACCCGATACCAGGACAGGTTCTCGATAGCCCGCAGGAATTTCGCAAAAACCGCTAAACCCCCCAAATCCGCCCAGCACCTCAGGGCGATGGGTACTCTCAACCAGGCCCCGAATCCGCTGTACAAAATCGCGCCCAGCGGCCACGTCTACGCCGGCCTCTCGATAATCCATAGGAATTTCAACCTCTAATCTATAGAGCTTGGCCAATAGCTCTTGACCGGCCAAACAGTCAGTACATTTTGCTATTTAAGCTACAAAACTCCGCTGGGAACTTCATTAGTTCTTAACGTTAGCGTATGAAACCCGTAAATAAATTCATGATTTTTCCCGAAGAGTTTCAGGAAGTCCTATAAGTAATTCAAAACTAAATCGTCATCCCCTCAGCCCCGCTCAATCCTGATGGTGTAATTGATTGAGTAACTTTTAGGGGATCAACCGCTGTATTTTTTCTGAAGGAGGATTTATCCCTCTGGGATTTTCCCGGATTCTCAAGTTGCACCTGTTCGTGTTAGGTTACGTTTCGACAAAATCCAAGAGTAAACCATTTGTAATAGGTTGAGGCCGCAAGGTTGCTACTCGCAATCTGTTCCGTTGGCTGTTACAAGTCACAGAATTGAGCCCTGCCTTCCTGTTGATCTCTTCTGGTGTGTATGAAACATTCTCTACTGGGCGGGTTAACGGTTGCGGTAGCCATGTCCGTTTTAGGTGTGCCACTACCGGCCCACAGTCAGGACACTGACCATAGGCGACTGATTCAAGATGTTAAGGCCGATGCTTCTCAGGCATTAGCCCATGCCCTAAAGGAAGCATCTACGACCTCCGAAGCAAGTTCACTGACGAACGCTGAATACCCAAGCTCTTTCCCCATCTCTGGCGTAGAAAGCCCCGTTAATTCTGGGCAAATCCTCACCCTGACCCCAACCGCCGGGCCTTCTGCCAATCCCCAAGTCTCTACCCAAATGCCAACTGCGCCTCAGGCGGCTGCTACGCCTCAACCTGGTCTGGAGCAGTCTACCCTGGCCGAGGCGTCAGACGCTGAAATTGTTACCGTCTTTCCCCACGCCCTAGATAATAATCAGGCGGCCACCATCTATGTGCGCTCAATCCCGGTGGTTACCCTGATTGGCGATGAGCTGACCACCTTAGGCGGCGCTAAGGAAAGCCAAGCGCCTGATACCGCCTCTGCCTCTGAGACTGAGCCAATGGTTCGAGCCAGCGCCATTACAGCTCGCTTGAGCGAACTTGCTGAGAGCTCAGACCCAGCGGATATTCAAGCCCGCTGGGATACCGAACAGGACGCTTATGTCGTCTCCTGGCAAGACGAGGCGCTATTTACGGTCAATAGCCGCACCATTCTGCCCGATACGACCCGTAACCCTGCCGAAGATACGCTGCAAATTGCCAACCGGCTACGGCGCTTGTTGGGTAATGCCCCAGCTCTCTCCCGCGTTGAAGGAGTGCCTCAACCTGCTGCCCAGTCTGCCAGCCAGGTTGGTGTCGTTATCTCCTCATTAACGGGCATGGCCTCGTGGTACGGGCCTGGTCTGCACGGACGGCGCAGTGCTAGCGGTGAGATCTTTAACCAACACGCCCTGACAGCGGCCCATCGTACCCTGCCTTTTGGTACCCAGGTGCGAGTTACCAACCTCAGCACGGGCCAGCAGGTCGTCGTTCGCATCAACGACCGCGGCCCCTTTAGCCATGGTCGTATCATCGATCTATCAGCGGCAGCGGCTTCTAGCATTGGCCTTAGAGCTAGCGGGGTGGGCCGAGTTAGGCTGGAGGTGCTGTCTACCCCATAGGGCTGCGAAGACCTTTCTCTAGAACTATGCCGTAAATCTGTCTGCCTCCCTAGCCGTCGGCTTGGGGAGGCAGTTTGCCTGGTAGCCCAAGTGGGCTTTACGGAAAGATTAGGCCGGGAAACAGATAACCAGGTCATAGTGGAGTAAAGTACATGGCCTGTGTGCACCTAAGCCTAATCTGATAGGTTATGAGCTTGAGCCCAGAGTGGCCAGACGTTCAGCTGTCACACGCGATCGCGCTAGAGCTATCACACAGGGGAGATAAGTCGTGCGGGTAATTAAGACGGTTGAAGGATTAACCTGCTACCTGGTTCAAAGCCGTGGCCGCCAAAAGGGCTCTGAAGAGCGGCCTGAGGTGGGGCTAGTGCCTACTATGGGCGGGTTACACCAGGGGCATCTAAGCTTGATTGAACGAGCCCGGCAGGATAACGACATTGTTGTGGTTAGTATTTTTCTGAACCCCCTCCAGTTTGGGCCACAGGAAGATTTAGCCCGCTACCCCCAAAACCCCACTCACGATTTGCGCCTGTGTGAACAGGCAGAGGTTAACGTGGTGTTTATGCCTACTCCCCAAGCCCTCTACGGCGAGGCCAAGCCGCTAGTCGGGGCGCTGACCCAGGTAGTTCCCCCTAGGGCCATGATGGCGGTGCTATGTGGGCCTTATCGGCCTGGCCATTTTGAAGGGGTAGCTACCGTTGTGACCAAGTTGCTAAGCCTGGTGGCCCCTGACCGGACTTACTTTGGCTATAAAGACGCTCAGCAGCTTGCTATTATCAAACGGCTGACCAAGGATTTGAACCTACCCGGCCAGATGATTGGCTGCCCCACCGTGCGGGAGGACAGTGGCCTGGCCCTGAGTTCGCGCAATGCTTACTTGAGCGAGGCCGAACGCCACGATGCCACCGCGCTCTACCGGGGTCTAAGGTCAGCTCAGGATTTGTTCAAAGCCGGTGAGCGGTCTGGGCCAGTACTTATTATGGCGGTGCAGCAATGCCTGGCAGAGGTACCGCAAATTCATGCTCAATACGTGGATTTAGTTCATCCAGACACCTTGCTGCCACTGGAAACGGTAGAATCAACCGGACTGCTAGCGGTGGCGGCCTACCTGGGTTCTACGCGGTTGATCGACAATATTATGCTGCGGCATCGCCAGCCAATCATCGCCATTGATGGCCCGGCTGGAGCGGGCAAGTCTACGGTAGCCCGGCAGGTGGCTCGACGACTGAACTTGCTCTATCTCGACAGTGGCGCTATGTATCGAGCGATTACCTGGAAAGCCCTCCAGCAGAGGCTGGATCTTCAGGATGAGGTGGTTATTGCTGAGCTGGTGCAGGATTGCGACATCCATCTGGTTTCCTCTGGGGAGGATCCAGCCTTTGCCGCTTACCCCAGCCGTATCTGGCTTAACGATCAGGAGGTGACTCAGTTAATTCGCAGCCTAGCGGTCACTGAGCAGGTGTCTACCATCGCGGCTCAGCCCAGGGTGCGACAAACTTTGCTACGGCAGCAACAGCAGTACGGGGTGGCTGGTGGTGTAGTCATGGAAGGGCGCGATATTGGCACGCAGGTGTTTCCCAATGCAGAGCTAAAAATCTTTTTGACGGCATCAGTGGCCGAGCGAGCCCGCCGTCGTCTGCAAGATCTGCAGGCGCAGCAGCAGCCCGTAGAAAGCCTGGAGGAGCTAGAACGGGCCATTGACGAGCGCGACCATAAAGACAGTACCCGCCGCGTTGCCCCCCTCCGAAAAGCCGACGACGCAGTGGAGATCAACACTGATGGTCTGTCGGTGGAGGCCGTTGTCGATAAAATTGTGGCACTGTTCCACGAGCGGGTATGACGCGGGCATGATGTTGACTGGCAAAACTCAACTGCTTGGGGTAATCGGTAATCCCGTTACCCACTCTCTCTCGCCGGTTATGCACAACGCGGCCTTGGCCGAGTTAGGCGCAGACTATGTCTATGTGGCCTTTCCCGTTGCTGCACCGGAATTGGAAATTGCCATCCCAGGGCTATTGGTCCTGGGCATCCAGGGCTTCAACATCACCATTCCTCACAAACAGGCGATTCTGCCCCTCCTGGCTGATATCAGCCCCGCCGCCCAGGCCATAGGCGCTGTGAATACCGTATGGCGTACCGAGCAGGGCTGGGCTGGCACCAATACGGATGTGGCTGGCTTTATCGCTCCCCTAAAAAGCCTAAGAGACTGGTCGGGTGCTACGGCCCTGGTGCTAGGCAACGGCGGCGCCGCCAGAGCTGTGGTAGCCGGTTGTGGGCAGCTAGGGTTTGCGCAGATTCAGGTTGTGGGGCGCAATGCCCAAAAGTTGGCTGAGTTCCAGGCTAGCTGGCTTGCGTCTTCCCTGCATCTGCCTCTAGTCAGCCTGGGATGGGACGCTCTGCTCACCCTGCTACCGACGGCTGATTTAATTGTGAACACCACGCCCCTGGGAATGCACCCAACGGTTGATCGATCCCCTCTTACAGCCGCCCACCTGGCCCTGGCTCCGGCTGAGGCCGTGGTCTATGACCTGATCTATACTCCCCGCCCCACTCAGCTGCTGGCCCAGGCTGCCCAGCGGGGGCTGGCCACCCTGGATGGTCTGGAGATGCTCGTACAGCAAGGGGCGGCGGCGTTGGAAATCTGGTTGCACCAGGCAGCACCCGTGGCGACAATGCGCCAGGCTCTAGTCGATTGGTTAGCCAGATAGTCATCCGTGGGGGAGGGGTGGTCAGTTTTGAATTCTGCCAGGGGCTAAATTCCCATCCCCAAAATCACGATAAGCTGATAATGGCAAATTCCTGCTGACGACGAGGCAAGCTATGGTGCGGCGTGGGCTAGTAACGGCTATCCTGGTCATCCTATTTTGGTGGCTCAACGGCATGGGGCTGACGGCTCAGGCTCTGACCCCGATTGAGTTAACAGAGTTAAGCTACCAACCCTGCTCGCCAGAATACGCCGAGGGTATGGTCACAGCCGGTTCTATTCAAGAGGCCAGTTGCTACCTGATTGTGGGGACGGCCATCAATCGTTCTGGTAAGCCCGTTATTAATGCCGATATTTTTGGTCGCATCTACGACGCTAACGACAACCCGGTGATGCAGAATCGAGGTCGGTTGGGATCTATCGAAACGGTACCCCCTGGCGAGAGTCATTTTGAGCTACGGGTTTCGGTGGCGGCAAACCAACCGGAGCCGCTGAAACTAAAACAGTTTAAGGCTTCTGGTTTTTCAGGAGTTGTGCGTCGGTAGGCTTAGAGTTTGAGGTTTTGCGATGTCTGACCCACCCCCGCTCCCCGATTCTCGTAGTGAATTGGTGCAGTTCATTCATTTGGCCCGTGGTCAAGGTGCTAGTGATGATTTCATCAGTAAGCTGTTGAGGGATTATGGCTGGCCCCAGCGCGATATTGAGCGTGCCTATTTTGAGGTATACGAGACCTTAACCGGTCGTGCTATTCCCACGCCCAAAGGCAGTTCAGGGGAAATGGCCCGCGATGCCTTCTTTTACCTGCTGGCCTTCATCACCCTGGTGGTGTGGACCCAGGCCCTAGGGGAAATGGCGTTTATCTTTATCGATCACCTGATTCCCGATGCCTTGAACCGCTACTACGGCGACCCCTCCTGGCAGGTGGCCTTTGCCCTGTCGCGGCTGATCGTGGCTTACCCGGTGTTTCTCTGGGTGATGCGCCAAATTCATCGCGATTTGGCCATTAATCGGGAAAAGTACTTTTCAGGGGTGCGCAAGTGGCTTACCTACCTGACCATCTGGGTGGCCGCGCTAATTGCCATTGGTGCCCTGATTGCCTTTCTTACCTCATTTTTGCGCGGAGAATTAACCCTGCGCTTTGTGCTTAAGGTACTGGTGGTGCTGGTAATTGATGGTGGCGTACTCTGGTACTACACTCACTGGGTTCGCCGCCAGCCTACCCCAAAAATGCTAAGAGTGACACCATGAGCCGTTTCTCCTTCGATCAAGCCTTTGCCACCGTAGCAACCTCTGCCGTCATTGCTGGAATTGTCGGGGGGTTTTGGGTCTTGGGCACTCCGGCTCGGCAGCGGGAAATTGCCGCCGATCGTCAGCGCCTGCAAGATTTAGGTGCGATCGCCCAAAATCTCCATCAGCAGTACCTCAACCAGCCAGATACCTATCAACTGCCCGACACGTTGCCCACCGCAGAAAGCCGCAATGACCCTCTCACTAACCAGCCCTACGAGTATGAGCGGCAGGGCGATCGCAACTTTCAACTCTGCGCCACCTTCGACACCGACAGCCGCACCTATCCCCTGGCCAATCGGCCCAATGATCCGGCGCTGGAGCGCTGGCACCATCCCCAGGGGCGGCACTGCTTTACGTTCGAGGTGTCGGAATATCCAGGTGTCGTGTATTACTAGACGCCCAAGCCAGTTGCGGCCCAATCTAAAATCCCCAATCTAAAAGCCAAAATCGTCCTCAACCAAGGCTTTCAGCCGCCATACGCTCCTGTTCGAGGCGTTCTCGCTCTAAGGCGAGCTCAGTTTCCATTTCTTTGCCCAGGAAATAGTTCAAGAAGGTACGGATTACTGCCACCATGCCCAGGCGAATTAGATCCTGATTGGTCGGCGTAATTGTCGTGGCTAGGATATCTGCCCCTAGCTGGAACTCCAGAGCCAGAGCCAGCCAGGAGCCAAAGGCCAGGCGTACCTGGTTGAAAGGGAACATCTTACCTCGATAGTGCCGTTGCAACTGTAACCAAAGCTGGGTGGTTTTCACCAACCCGACCATGATGCACAGTACTGAAATGGCTTCCAGCACAAAGGTGGCAACGGATACAACGTTGTACAGCAGATGTTCTAGGGATTCCAACAAATTCATGACTCGCAGCCCCTTAAGGTGTGAATGGTTACAGTGTGAATGGGTTAAGGGTATAGAGATGCCAAGCCCCATCAAACTTTTCGGCCACTAGGGGTATGGCTGTTAACCTTAGGGGCATGCCCTCGTTAACCTCAATGCGAAGGCCAGAATAGGGCCGCTTGAGGCTGTCGCCTTTGCCAGTGCGCCCCAGAAACAGATGGCAGGTGGCCACAGTCTGCTCCTGGCCATCAAAGGTTTCCAGCAACTCAGGCCCCTCCTCACGCTGGCGGCGCAGGCTGTAGCCGCTGCCGCCGCAGATTAGCCAGCCTATGTAGGCATCGCCGTGGCCCGTGTCGCCAGTTTTGAGATATTCCAGGCAGTGGGCGTGGCCGTTGAGCACCAGGTCAACCAGGGGGCGCTCTGCCGTGGGCGCTCTAACCTGAGCCGCTACTTTATCCAGCACCTGCCGTAAACGGTAGCGCATGGCCAGGGTTTGCCCCTGGTTCCACTTGGTGGCCTCAGTCACGTAGGGCGGATGGTGAAAAAATAAAATCCGCCCCCGCACGGTTGGGTTTTCCCAGGAGGCCACTAACTCCTCCTGGAGCCACTGGAGCTGGTCTATATCGACCGTAATGGACTGGTGCTGCCCAGCGGCTAGCTGCTTGTCGATGTCTAAGATCTGTTCATCCAGTTGCTCAATTTCCTCGGTGATATCGTCCCGATCATCCTCCGATAGGGGATTTAGGGCGTTTAGGCTGGTTTGCCGCATCAGGTTAGCTTTTACCAGTTCAAGCTGTTGCCGCTGCTGTAACAGGCGCTGTCGATCTTGCTGTCCCCTTTCACTGTCATCCAGCGGTAGAGGCTGGTTAAAGGTGTTGGAATCCAGCCCAAAAAAGTCGATGCCGCCATAGCGAAAGCAGTAATAGCGGTTGGGCAGCCGAGTAAACGCGCCGGGTTGATAGGTCAGGCAGCGGTGCCCGTCAAGCTGGCTGGTGTAGTGGGCATCCAAATGGGCTGGCAGTTGCGAGTCTGGGATGGCCTTGAGATAGTCCAAAAAGGCGCGGGCGTAGGCATCACCGGCAAAGGAACCGTGCCAACCTACATCGAGGTCAATGTATGATCTCAGCGCATAGCGCAGTGGGCCACTTAGTCCGGCCACCGTGCCAATTAGCAGGGGTAAGTCGTAGTAGTCGTGGTTGCCGGGCACAGGTAAGAAAGGCCGCTGAAAAACCATGCGGTCGTAAGCCATGCGATGATAGCCCTCCCCCCAGACAACCACTCCCGGTAGGGCTTAATAAAGTTGCTCTGGTACTGCTCCCTAGAGCCGACCAGGTACACCACATCCCCCGTATGGAGTAAAAAACGAGCGTCCTCGCCGTGGGCTAGCAATTGCTCGGCCACCTGTCGCTGAGGGCTGCCCCGTCGGTGGCGTCCGGTGCCGCTATCCCCCACCACCAAAAAGGAAAATGGTGCAAAGGCCGCCGCCGCCCCTGGAGAGTCGTCAATTACCAGCCGAGTTTGGTCAATGCCGCGTCCTGCTAGTTGGGGCTGCTGCCAGCGCACCCGCTCCTGCATTTTGCGAATCTTCGTGGGAATGGAGGGTTCGGTGGTTAACTTAAACGCCATAGAACAACCCAGAACAACCTGGTAGACAGGGCAAAACCTTGTCCTTCAGAATCATGGCATAGATAGATTAATTGAGAATGAGGCGCTTAACCGGTGGGCCATAATAGACAGTTGCAGCAACCGTCCCTACGGACGCAGCAACCGTGTAAATCTATGCCTAGCATAAGCGTGAACCGAGATTCTAACGGTGGGTGTTGAGGATGTGAGCTAAGCGCCTGGCCCCAAAACACTTGCCAAGGTGATGCAGGGCACCCTAAATAGAAGCAATCTGGGTTAGGACAGATCTACTATGAAGTTAGACCTGTGTTGACAGGGGCTTGGCATACCAGGGGCTCTACCGTTGCGTAAGATACTTAAGCTAATGTCCTGATTGACCATCCCACTCTTCAAAACCTGTGCTGCCCTTTGAGTTCATCATTATCGGCAAACCTATCTCCCACCAGACTAAGGACAAACAGCGCCTGCGCGACTGGAAGGGAAAGGTGCGCCATGCCGCCGAAACCTGCTGGCCGTTAAGCCAGCCCCTGGGCGATTCCATGAAAGTCACCATCACGCATTACTACGATGCCCAAAATGGTGAAGATGGGGTGCCCGACAGTGACAATATCGTGAAGCCCGTCCGGGATGCGCTTAATGGCGTGGTATATGTAGATGACTACCAAATTACAGACTTCGTCAGTCGGCGACGTAACCTCAATGGTTCTTTCCGGATCCGGGGTATATCGTCGGCCTTAGCTGAGGGATTTTGTAATGGGGCTGAGTTTTTGCATGTTAAAATTGAAGTCGCTCCAAATCCTCAGGATTTGGACTGAGTTCCCGGCTATTGGTTATATGAGTCAACGCCATCATCCTAACCCCCTAGAGCACCGTCGGGTACTCCGCCTCGCCAGAGAGTATCGGCGGCACGGGTATGACGTTACCGTTTACCCAGAGGCTGAAGAATTGCCCTCGGCCCTAGCTAAATACCCCTTTGATTTAATTGCCAAGGCTGAAGATCGAGTCATTGCCGTTGAGGTGCGTACTCGCGAAAATTTGACTCTCAACGGTATTGAAGACCTACGCCGCATGACTGAGACGGTCAAGCAGGTGCCTGGCTGGGATTTTGAACTGGTGGTGACTAATCCTCGCCCTAAGGCTCATTTATCCTGATCCACCCAGGTATTACCGTGCTAACCGCTTGATCAACTCGGTTACTAATTTTTAGGTGTCCTAAATTTTTAGGTATCCTATCGTTTGCTGATAACTTTCCGGCAAAATTAAAGACATTGCTTAGGCTTGTCTTTAATTTATGGTTAGTTTGCTTCGTTCGGTTCAATCGCTACGTGTCCTAGGGATGGCTCTGCTGACTCTGGCTTGGGCTCCTTTACCCGTGCAGGCGGCAGAGCAGGTTTTCCTGGACCTTGGGCCGTTCAGTCGGGCTGTACCAACGGATGTCTTAATGGAGTTTGCTGAAACCGGCACTGCCAGGGATCAGCTCGCCGTCTTTCTGCGACGGCTCAGCCCAGAGCAGCAAGATACCTTGAGAACCGTGCTGACCACTAGCCGTGAGGTTGACCTGGCTCCTATCAGCCAGTGGTTTTATACCGCTATGGGGGAGCAGACGCTGCTATTTCTGGGTAAATTTGCCCAAACAGAGGCTCGCCTCAACGGTCAGCAAGCCCTTAGGGCCGCTATTATTGCGGCGGCCGCCGAAGATGGAGACATTGCTCTCATTGATGTCATACAGCACTTTCCGAGCGCTAGCATGCGGTTAGATGTGGGCCAAGTGCTGAACACCGGCCAGCAAATTGCCGATGAAGTAAGCACTACCCGGCAGTTAATTGACACCCTGCGCCAACAAGTCCGGGACGCCCTTAGTCAGGCTCCTGCGATAGATTTAGCAACTCTGCCCGACCTGACTCAGCCTGGCCCCTACGGTAGCCGCCGCATTTCGCTGGTTCTGGAGGATACGACCCGTAACCGCACCGTTCCAGCCGTGGTATACGTTCCCCAGAACCTGTCAGCCATCCAGGGTACGATTCCGGTAGTCGTCATATCCCACGGTCTGGGAGATAGCCCAGCCAGTTTTGTAGATATCGCCTCCCATGTGGCCTCCCACGGCTTTGCGGTAGCGCTGCCGGAGCACATTGGCAGCAACTTTAGCCAGAAACAGGCCATGTTTAGCTGGCTGTCGGATGAACCCTTCAAGGCCCGTGAATTTTTGGATCGCCCGCTGGACGTCAGCTATCTGCTCGATGAACTGGAGCGGCTCAATGGGACGACGTTTGAGGGCAAGCTAGACGTCAGTCGCGTAGCGGCTGTTGGGCACTCCTTTGGTGGCTACACGGCTCTGGCCCTGGCGGGGGCAACCGTTGATTTTGAACGCCTGGCTCAGCGGTGTGACCCCCAGGCCAACCTGATTGTAGATGCCGCCCTAGTGCTGGAGTGCCAGGCACTTGAGCTCATTGATCAGCCAGAGGTAGTCCAACAACTGGGCGAAACCAGCACCCAGGATGAACGGGTGAAGCTGGTGATGGCGTTTGCCCCAGTGTCTAACTTGCTGGGGCCGCGTG
>JAAUUR010000137.1 GCA_012031045.1 Leptolyngbyaceae cyanobacterium SM2_5_2 | reverse complement strand
CACCCGCGAGGCACAGGTAGTGCGAATGCCCTCGGTGCAGAGGTTGTCCTTGAGGGCGAGGGGAATGCCCGTCAGCAGGCCAATGTCTTCTCCGGCGGCAATTTTGGCGTCTACCTGTTCAGCCTGGGCTAGGGCTGGCGCGGCGGTCACCGTCAGGTAGCTGTGCAGTTGGGGCTCCAGGGCGGCTATTTGGTCGAGGTATCCCTGGGTGATCTCCACGGCAGAGCGCTCTTTGCTAACCAACTGTTGATGCAGTTCGCGGATGACAGACATGGGATTCCTCGGCAGTGGAGTGAGTATGGACGGCAACCCCTGACCTGGATGGGGCACAAACACCAAGGTATCAGTATAGGAAGGATGGGGGGCGAAATGCCAACTCAAGGCAAAGGGCGGAAGGCAAAGGGCAAAGGGCGGAAATCTGGGACAACGGGAGAGGTTGGAAGTTGGGAGTGTTCTAATCAACCTGAGGAGGGGTGAGTTAGAACTGTGCGAATGGCTTCTACCAGGCGCTCGACCTGTGGGGGCTGAATCCAGTAGTGGGTGACGGCGCGCAGGGTGCGGTCATAATAGCCGCCAATGTGTAGCCCATGGTCGATCTTGAGCCGCTGGATTAACGCTGAGGGCGTTACCGGGGTGGCTTCCGTTAGATCAAAAAACACCAGGTTGGTTTCCACTGCCTGAGGATCGATGTGGATGCCTCGAATTGTGGCCAACCCCTGGGCCAACTGCTGGGCTGTGTCATGATCCTCCTGGAGCCGCTGGGTCATGGTTTTGAGGGCAATCAGCCCGGCGGCAGCCAGAACTCCAGCCTGGCGCATGCCGCCGCCCAGCAGCTTGCGGTGGCGACGGGCCTGGTGGATAAAGGCTTCAGAGCCCACCAGCACAGAGCCCACCGGGGCACAGAGCCCTTTGCTCAGGCAGATGCTGACCGAATCTACCGCTTGGGTGATGGCCGTAGGCGCAACGCCCTGGGCCGTGGTGGCGTTGAAGAATCGCGCCCCATCCAGATGAGTTCTGAGCCCGTGGGCCTGGGCGATGGTGTGAATAGCCTCGAAGTACTCTGGCTCAATGGCGGCCCCGTGGTTGCCGCCGGAGCTATTTTCGAGCAAAATCAGGCGGCTACAGGGCCAGTGAGGGTCG
This sequence comes from Leptolyngbyaceae cyanobacterium SM2_5_2, assembly GCA_012031045.1. Taxonomy (GTDB): domain Bacteria; phylum Cyanobacteriota; class Cyanobacteriia; order Phormidesmidales; family Phormidesmidaceae; genus Nodosilinea. The sequence goes on along the minus strand of JAAUUR010000137.1, from coordinate 10,323 downwards.
TCACCGCGAATGGCCTGGCGCACTTGGTCTAGGTTCAACCGGCCACGGGGGTCGGTGGGTAGGGGCCGGGGGGTGATGCCGCCCAGTACCGCAATGCCGCCCGCTTCCCAGCAAAAGGTGTGGGCATCTTCGCCCAGAATGGCCTCGTCGCCTCGCTGGGCATGGCTGAGGGCGGCGATTAAGTTGCCCTGGGTGCCACTGCTGACGAACAGGCCCGCCTCCTTGCTCAACATCTCTGCGGCCAGGGTTTCTAGAGCAGCTACAGTAGGATCTTCGCCATACACATCGTCACCCAGGTCGGCGCTGGCCATGGCGGCACGCATCTCATCGGTGGGCCAGGTGACCGTATCTGAGCGAAAATCAACGGAGGGATGAATCGTAGCCATGACTCAGATTATGTTTTCAGCAAAGAGTACTTCCATTATGACCAGACAAGCGGCCACGGGCAGACAGCGGTTGTCCATCGGGGCGATCGCCGCCTCGCTCACCCTGGCCAGCCTACCCAGCCCAGCCCTGGCCGATCAAATCTGCACCTACGACCCCGAACTTGGCCCTAACCCGCTCGGTATGAGGACATACATCACCCTCAGCGAAACCGAGGACGGCACCACGGTACTATTCGAGCAACTGCCCTCCCCCGTGGGGGCTGAGGCCAACCCGCCAGTTACCGTTGCCCTGTATCGAGAGCTAACCTTCTACGGTGTTGGCATTGCCGAAACTCGACAGCTGATGCTGAACCACCCCGACTACTACAACGTCCTAGTTGACTATCCAGACCCCGAAGGATTTGGCCCCATTAATGCTGTGTTGAGTTGCGGCTAGTACTCTGAGGCCGCAATAACCTGCCTATTCATCAACCTGGAAACCCCGATGAAGCCCAGGATTCGCCTTCTGCCTTCCACCTTCCGGCACTAACCACCCCGTGCCCCATTTACACCTAACGCTGGCCTCAAGTTTTCGGTTGAATTTTTGAAGGCACTGCCAAAATGCTCTAGAACTTTAGCGTTTTTTACTCCAACTTTTTAAGTCTAAAGACATTAGTTACCAGAGTCTATAGCAGTGATTGTCAATGGGATTGATCCAGATCAAAATTATATGAAAGTCATAGGCTTTCCTGGGTTAAGTAACTCTTAAGTAACTCTTAATCTAAAGCCAAACTAACGGTAAAGGCAATGTGTGATTATGCTGGAGAACTTGCAGGATAACGTCCCTTAGGGGTCTGAATCTAAACAAGTTTGTTACCTCAGTGTTGGTTCCGCTCCTAACTGCGTTCTCTTAAGAGTATTTTGATTAGGTTTTGGGATGTCTTTGAGGCTAAGCGAGTCTTCCGGTCTAGTGCCAAAAAATTCTCAGGTCTTCAAGACTGTCTCATCGGGTTTTAGCATTGTTGCGCGAGCTATTGCAGTGTTTATTACTGTTTGATAGCAAGGTCTAACTATCCTAAGGAGATAGCAATGATTGGCATTTTTCTGAAAAAACGTGTGGTGTTTTCTAGGTTGGCACTGGTCTCTGCGGCACTCGTAGCCGTGGCCGGTTGTCGCCCAGCGGCTACCCCCGATGCTGGCACCGGCGATGCCGGTGCTGGTGGTGCCGGGCAGGCTGGCGGCGGCGCAACGGGTATGGCCCAGCGGGTGAACGTAACTGGTGCTGGCGCCTCCTTCCCAGCGCCGCTGTACCAGAACTGGGCTATTACCCTGGCTCAAAAGGATCCCAACCTGCAAGTGAACTACCAATCCATTGGTAGTGGCGCTGGGATTGAGCAATTTACCGCTGGTACCGTGGACTTCGGCGCTAGTGACACGGCTATGACCGATGAGCAAATTGCCGCTGTAACCCGTGGCACCTTGCTGCTGCCCATGACGGCAGGTAGCATCGTGATGGCTTATAACCTGCAAGGGGTAGAAACCGGGCTGCAACTTACCCGTGAAGCCTATGTGGGCATTCTCTCTGGTCAGATTACCCGCTGGAATGACCCAGCCATTGCCGACGCCAACCCTGACGTGCAGTTGCCCGACCAGCAGATTACCGTTGTTCACCGCTCTGACGGTAGCGGTACCACTGGGGTGCTCACTAAGCACTTGAGCGAAATTAGCCCAGAATGGGCCGACTCTATCGGTCAGGGCAATGCTGTGGAATGGCCAAGAACCGGCAACTTTGTGGGTGCCCGTGGTAACGAAGGGGTAACCGCTCAAATTCAAAACGTTAACGGCTCTATGGGCTATGTGGAGTTTGGCTTTGCCGAAAACAACGGCCTGGCGGTTGCCTCCCTGGAGAACAAAGAAGGCAGCTTCGTGGTACCCAACGATGAAACGGCATCTGCTACCCTGGCGGCGGTGGAACTACCCGACAACCTGCGGGCCTTCATCACTGACCCGGATGGCCCTGATTCTTACCCCATCGTGACCTACACCTGGCAGATGCACTTCGTTGAGCAGCCCGATGCCGTTAAGGCTGAGGCGCTAGAGCGCTGGATTGAGTTTGGCCTCAACGAAGGTCAGGACGCGGCCCCCACCCTGGGCTACGTACGCCTGCCCGACCCGGTACGGGAGCGTGTAGCTGCCGCTGCCGATGCGATTAGCCCTGACTACACGATTACGCTCCAATAGAGCTACGGCTAGTAGGCACCGGTGGCCTTCGTCCCGTTAACGGACGATGCTCATCAAATTTCGATTGGCACACAACCAAGTCAACAGCTGGGGGAAACGCGCTTTCCTCCAGCTTTTTTGATTTAGATATCAGCAAATCCCTCCACCCTCCACCCCCCTCAACCGTAGGATACGCCCTGGCTTGAACCATCGGGTATCAAAGTTGTGTGAGTTAATTAGGAGTGAGGCAAGCTAGTCCGCCATTTCATTTACAGGAGTTGAAGAGTACGTTAAAAAAGATGTTGTTAGATTTACAGTTATTAAGAAAACTATCTAATTAATTAGGATTGGGCTTGAAGGAAAAAGCGGATCGCAGCACAAATACTCTCCACAGCCCGCCGCAACTTAATCGGGGCGATAATGAAAGAGGGAATTTAATTATTTTTTAATCAGAATATCCCTGGTTTCTGTCATGAAATATTCATCTGATCAGCTAATAATCTCCAGTAAAGTCTTGAAAGCCTCTCTGACAAGGGGTTTTGATGACTAGTAAAGTTTACCTAAAAACCTGTTCTCATTCAGAAAAAAAGTGCCAGTATAGAAGTGTCGAAGCCACTTAGGGGTTGATTTGAGCCTGACATCTTGCCGCTATCCTTCAGATTGGCACTCTTTAAATTTTCCAAAAGTTAGACCTTATTAAACAAGCTAATGGTTGTGAAAGTGGTTGTTAGAGCAATGGTTAATTAACCGAGTTTGATCGATTTTTGCCAGATCATAGCGTTGGAAACTGCGGCTCTTTTCAGATTATTGCCCTAGTGTTTCTATCTAAAATAATGCCCACCTACACCCAAGGGGCTTGAAATGGAAAACCGAGTCTTTGCTACTTTGGACGGGAACGAAGCCGTTGCCCACATTGCCTACCGCCTCAGTGAAGTCTGTGCTATCTACCCAATTACGCCCTCGTCTCCATGGGAGAATGGGCCGATGCCTGGGCCTCTGGAGCACAGCCCAATATTTGGGGTACGGTGCCGTCCGTGATTGAAATGGAAAGTGAAGGCGGCGCGGCGGGCGCTGTTCACGGAGCTTTGCAGGCCGGGTCGTTGACCACAACGTTTACGGCCTCCCAGGGATTGCTGCTGATGATCCCCAACCTGTACAAAATTGCTGGGGAACTGACCGCAGCGGTAATTCATGTGGCGGCCCGCTCCCTGGCCGCCCAGGGGCTTTCGATCTTTGGCGACCACAGCGATGTAATGGCCGCCCGCGCCACTGGCTGCGCCCTGCTCTGCTCAAACTCGGTGCAGGAGGCCCAGGATATGGCGGCCATTTCTATCCGGGCCAGCCTGGAATCCCGCCTTACCTTCCTACACTTCTTTGATGGCTTCCGCACCTCCCACGAGGTGCAAAAAATCGAGCTGATCCCCGATGAAGCCCTGGCCGACTTCATTCCCTTCGATTTAGTGCTCCAGCATCGTCAGCGCGCCCTCACGCCCGATCGCCCCGTCATTCGCGGCACCGCCCAAAACCCCGATGTTTACTTCCAGGGGCGCGAAACCGTCAACCAATACTACAACGTTGGCCCGGCGATTGTTCAGCAGGCCATGGACGAGTTCGCTCAACTGACCGGTCGCCAGTACCGCATCTTTGAGTACCACGGAGCGCCCGATGCCGAGCGGGTGATCGTCCTGATGGGGTCTGGGTGCGAAACCGTTCACGAAACCGTGGATGCCCTGCTGGCTCAAGGGGAGAAGGTCGGCGTGCTGAAGGTGCGGCTCTATCGCCCCTTCGACAACCTGGCCCTGCTCAACGCCCTACCCAAAACGGTGAAATCCCTGGCGGTGCTGGATCGCACCAAAGAACCAGGCAGCCCTGGGGAGCCCCTGCATTTAGACGTGGTGAACGCCATCCACGAACTCGCCCAGGCCGAATGCCCCAAACTGGTGGGCGGGCGCTACGGCCTGTCTTCCAAGGAATTTACCCCGGCCATGGTCAAAGGCGTGTTCGACAACCTGGCCCAACCCAACCCCAAAAACCACTTCACCGTCGGCATTGTGGACGATGTCACCTTCACCTCCCTGGAGTATGACCCCGACTTCACCACCGAGCCCGACAGCGTGGTGCGGGCGGTCTTTTACGGGCTGGGCTCCGATGGCACCGTGGGGGCCAACAAAAACTCGATCAAAATTATTGGTGAAGACACCCCTAACTACGCCCAGGGCTACTTTGTCTACGACTCCAAGAAGTCCGGCTCAGTCACGGTGTCTCACCTGCGGTTTGGGCCTGATCCCATTCGCTCTACCTACCTGGTCACCAGTGCCAACTTTGTGGCCTGCCACCAGTGGGAGTTTGTGCAGCAGCTGGAGCTGCTGAAGGAGGCCAAACCAGGGGCCACCCTGCTGCTCAATGCCCCCTTCGATGATCCGGCGGAGGTGTGGGCGCGCCTGCCCCAGGCCATGCAGCGGCAGATTCTGGACAAGGGGCTGAAGGTCTACGGCATCAACGCCTACCAGGTGGCGCGAGAAGCAGGCATGGCGGGCCGCATCAATACGGTGATGCAGGTGTGCTTCTTTGCCCTGGCTGGGGTGTTGCCCAGGGAGGAGGCGATCGAGTCAATCAAATACGCCATCCGCAAGACCTACGGCAAAAAGGGCGAAGAAATCGTGGCGATGAACATCAAAGCCGTAGACAGCGCCCTCGACCACCTCTACGAAGTGCCCTTGGCCTGCCGGAGGGCGACCCCACCCCCCACCGCTGGGTGCCCGACACCGCACCGCCCTTTGTGCGAGACGTGCTGGGTAAGATTATGGCCCGCGAGGGAGATAGCCTGCCGGTGAGCGCCATGCCCATCGATGGCACCTTCCCCAGTGGCACCACCCGCTATGAAAAGCGCAACATTGCCCAGGAAGTACCGGTGTGGGATCCCGATGTTTGTGTGCAGTGTGGCAAGTGTGTGATGGTGTGCCCCCACGCGGTGATTCGCTCTAAGGTATACGAAGAGGCGGCTCTGACCGATGCCCCAGCCACCTTCCAGCATACCGCCGCTAAGGACAAAGCCTGGTCTGACCTCAAGTTCACCATCCAGGTGGGGGTAGAAGACTGCACCGGCTGCGCCCTCTGTGTGGAGGTCTGCCCCGCCAAAAATAAGGCTGAACCCAGTAAGAAAGCAATCAACATGGCCGCTCAGCTACCCCTGCGGGAGCCAGAGGCCGCTAACTGGGAGTTCTTCCTGAATTTGCCCAACCCCAACCGCACCGAGCTGGATCTGCGCAAAATCTCCCACCAGCAGATGCAGGAACCGCTGTTTGAGTTCTCAGGGGCCTGCGCGGGCTGTGGCGAAACCCCCTACATCAACTGGCCACCCAGTTGTTTGGGGACAGAATGCTGATTGCCAACGCCACCGGGTGTTCTTCCATCTACGGCGGCAACCTGCCCACCACCCCCTACACCCACAACGCTGAGGGTCGCGGCCCGCCTGGTCGAACTCCCTATTTGAAGACAACGCCGAGTTTGGCCTGGGCTTCCGGGTCTCCATCGACAAGCAGATGGAACAGGCGCGGGAACTGCTGAAGGGGTTGACCTTTGACACAGAAGCGTCGCCCCTCTCGCCAGACCTGACCACGGCCATTCTCGACAATGCCCAAACCGACGAGGCCGATATCTTTGAGCAGCGAGAACGGGTCGCCCAGCTCAAACCAGCGCTAGAGGGCTGGATCAATCAACTCAATGGCTCAGATCGCACCCTCCAGAACCGCCTGCAAAACCTCCACTCCCTGGCCGACTACCTGGTGAAAAAGAGCGTGTGGATTGTTGGCGGCGACGGCTGGGCCTACGACATTGGCTACGGTGGCCTAGACCATGTGCTGGCCAGTGGGCGCAACGTTAACGTGCTGGTGATGGATACGGAGGTCTACTCCAACACCGGCGGCCAAATGTCCAAGGCGACCCCGATAGGTGCGGTGGCCAAGTTTGCGGCGGGGGGCAAACCCGCCCCCAAGAAAGACCTGGGCCTGATGGCCATGACCTACGGCAGCATCTACGTGGCCAGCGTGGCCATGGGGGCAAAAAACGAACACACCCTGCGGGCCTTCCTGGAAGCGGAAGCCTACGATGGCCCCTCGCTGATCATCGCCTACTCCCACTGCATTGCCCACGGCATCAACATGGCCAAGGGCATGGAGCAACAGACCGCGGCGGTAGAATCGGGCCGCTGGCTGCTCTACCGCTACGACCCCCGCCGGGTCGAGCAGGGCGAAAATCCCCTGGTGCTCGACAGTCGCCCGCCCAAGCGCCCACTGGAACAGGCCATGTACAGCGAAAACCGGTTCAAGATGCTGCTGCGTAGCAAACCTGCCGAAGCTAAGGAACTGCTGCGCCAGGCTCAGATTAGCGTGGCCAGCCGCTACCACCTGTATCAGTACCTGGCCGCCCGTAGCCTGGAGGATGAGCAACCTCTACCCCCCCAACCGCAGCTACTCGCTGGATCACCCCGCCCCAGTGAATGGTAGTAGTCGTAGCCAGCCTGAAGAATCAGATCCCCGGTTTTTTCAAAAAACCGGGGATCTTTCCCAAAAAAGGAGCCCCTGATGGACTTAACCACGCAATACCTCGGCCTGACGCTCAAATCGCCCCTGGTGGTGGGGGCCGCCCAGCCCCTCACCGAAGACCTGGGCAACTTCCGCTGGATGGAAGACTCTGGTGCGGCCGCCATTGTCATGCACTCCCTGTTTGAGGAGCAAATTCGCCGGGAGCGGCTGGAAATCCACCACCACACTGAGTTTGGCACCGAGAGCTTTGCTGAAGCCCTCACCTACTTCCCCGAACCCGACGTATTTCATGTGGGAACCCAAGCCTACCTCGACCACATTCGCCAGGCCAAGGCAGCGGTGGATATTCCCATCATCGCCAGCCTCAACGGAGCTACCCTGGGCGGCTGGATTGACTATGCCCAGCAGCTACAGGAGGCCGGGGCCGATGCCATTGAACTCAATATCTACTGGATTCCCACCGACCTCGACCTGGCCGGGGCCGATGTGGAGAAAGACTATGTAGACATTGTTAAAACCGTCAAAGATTCCGTTCAGATTCCCGTGGCGGTTAAACTCAGCCCTTTCTTCAGCAACATGGCCAACATGGCCAAACGCCTATCGGCAACGGGAGCCGATGGCTTGGTGCTGTTCAACCGCTTCTACCAGCCCGATATCGACATCGAAAACCTGGAAATCCAGCCTAACCTCATCCTCAGCGCCCCCCAGGATCAGCGCCTGCCCCTCACCTGGATTGCCCTGCTCTACGGCAAACTGCCCCTTAGCCTGGCCGCCACCAGCGGCATCAGCAAGGCCGAAGACGTAGTCAAACTGTTGATGGCCGGGGCCGATGTCACCATGCTGGTAGCTACCCTGCTCCGCCACGGCATCGGCCACATCAAAACCATCGAAGATGAGCTAATTCAGTGGTTGAATGAACACGAATACGAATCCCTCGCCCAACTGCGGGGCAGCATGAGCCAGCTCAAATGCCCCAACCCCAGCGACTTCGAGCGGGTTCAATACATGCGAGCCATCCAGTCCTATCATCCGATTTGGGCGGCAGATTATCAGGTGGTTCACAGCTAGAAGGCGGAGGGCAGAAGCTAGAAGTCAGAAGCTAGAAGCCAGAAGCCAGAAGCCAGAAGCCAGAAGTCAGAAGTCAGAAGCTAGAAGCTAGAAAATCCAAAATCGCCAATCCAATATCTTGCCCCAACCACCCCAACCACCCCATCACTCCACCACCCCACCACCTCTCACCCAAGGAGCCCTCCCATGTCCACCCCAAAACGTATTGGCATCCTCACTAGCGGCGGCGATTGCCCCGGCCTGAATGCCGTCATTCGGGCTGTGGTTAAGTGTGCAAACCGGCGCGGCTGGGATGTGATTGGCATCCCCTACAGCACCGACGGCCTGATTCAAATTGCTGATGGTAAGTACAATCCCGATGACCTGATTTTGCGCGAACACGGCTACGACATGCCCGGTATTCTTCAGGGTTTGGATATCTTGCAGTTTCTCAGTGGGTCGATTCTAGGCTCTCTCAATAAAGGGCACCCCGAAGACCCAGTGGCGGTGGCTAAGATTTTGGAGGGCTACCGGCGGCTGAATCTGGATTGTCTGATTGCCATCGGCGGCGACGGCAGCCTGGATATCATCTACGAACTGGGCCGCAAGGGTGGCTGGAACCTGATTGGCATTCCCAAAACCATCGACAACGACGTGCCCTTCACGGAAAAATCCATTGGCTTCAACACCGCCGTGCAGACGGTGACCAGCTCTCTCTACGATCTCACCTTTACCGCCGCCAGCCACGATCGCGTCATGGTGGTGGAGGTTATGGGCCGCGATGCCGGGCACCTGGCTCTGTATTCTGGCATTGCCGGGGGGGCCGATGTGATTTTGATTCCAGAACTGGTGCCAGAACTTAATCCCCCAGTGATTAACCAAATCTGCCAGGAAATTGCCCAAATGCGCCATCAAGGCCGCAAGTTTGCCCTGCTGGTGGTGGCCGAAGGGGTGCGTGGCGAGGGCGGCGAACCCGTGAAGCTAGTTGGCGACTACCTGGCCAAGCTAATTGCCAACCGCAGTTGTGCCCTCTGCCAAACCGGCGATGAAGACTACTGCGAGATGGATCAGGTGGAAACCCGTGCCACGGTGCTGGGCCACATCCAGCGCAGCGGCATCCCCACCGCCTCAGATCGTCTCTTGGCGGCGGCCTTCGGCCGCGAGGCCGTGGATCTAATTGCTGAGGGCCGATACAACCGTCTGGTGATTTGGGAAGCCGGTCGGGTGCGCTCTAAGGATCTCCAGGAGGCGATTGAGGTGATCCGCGATTGCCACACGCGCGGCATCTGCCCTGGCCCAGTAGAAACCGACAGCACTATGGTAAAAGTGGCGCGATCTCTCGGCATCTACGTGGGCGACCCCAACACCCTGGCCCCCAAAACCGTGCAAGACGCCCTCAGTGTTTGGGAAGCGGGGCTGAATCGGGTCTAATTTCGCGGTGGGTTCTCGCTAGCCTAAAAACCGGGTTTCTGGGCCAGAGACGATAAACTTGGCCACCCCAGGCAGAAACCCGGTTTCTGAGCGTCCAGATTACACTAGAAGCAGCCCACTCAGGGGATAACCATGGTTTCCAATGCCGTTTCGCCGGTACCCCTAACGACCCTGACCTTTGCCCAGTACCTTCATTATGACGACGGTACCAACACCCGCTACGAACTGGTGCGAGGTCTTTTGTGGCCCATGACTCCTGCCCCCTGGCCCCACAGCAAAATTGCTAAGTTCCTAGAACGCCAGTTTGACGATGAAATTGCTCGCCTTGGCCTAGGCTGGGAAGCTGTGCGCGGCGATGTGGGACAACGTACCGAAGAGGCCACGGCCCGGCTCCCGGATGTGTTAGTAGCCCAGCAGCAGGATCTAGAAGCACTAGGTACTCGCTCAGCCGTGCTGGAAGTCCCAGCCTTATTGGTAGTTGAAATCGTCAGCGAAAGTTCTAAGGTAGATGATTATCTCTACAAGCTGGCGGAATACAGAAATCACCACGTTCCGGAGTATTGGATTGTAGACTATCTGGGATTAGGAGCCCCTCGTTATATTGGGGTTGAGAAATGGCCTACCCTGTCTATCTATCAACGAATTGGAAACGATTATCAAGTTAGGCAGTTTCGGGGAGGAGACCAAATAGCCTCTTTAACATTTCCAGAGCTTGC
>JAAUUR010000136.1 GCA_012031045.1 Leptolyngbyaceae cyanobacterium SM2_5_2 | reverse complement strand
CCTAACCAGAGGGATCGGCCGTAGGAGTGAGAATCATTTTGTAGTCTCTGACGCTGTCAAATACGGCTCAAATGATTTAGAACTGTTAACAGTTGTTCGCTCTAAGGTTAGCTATGACTCTCAAAGCACTTTCTGGCCTGGCGGCTTCGGCGGTCGCAACTGCGCTGGTGGCAACGGCTACGGCTCCAGCCATGGCCTGCATGCACAACAAGGCGGTTGGCCCCGAAATTACCACTTCCTTTGATGGCCCGGCTGGTTTTTCTGGCAACATACCAGATTTGAACGCCCTTTCCAAAGCTGGCCTTGGCTTTGGCGCTATTGCCGCTCTGCTAGCTGGTGGCACCATGCTTTACCGCAAACAGCACCTGGCCAAGGTAGCTGAAGCAGAGGCAGCCGCTATTTGGGCCGAAACGGATCTGGAATTTACTACCCACACTGAGTCGGTTCTGGTTAGTGATGAGCCAGCCAAGGCTAGTGAAAGCCCAAAACGCGATGCTCAGAGCGAGGCGATCCACACATCTCGCTAGCTTCAAAAACGCTGTGGTTAGGTTTCTCCTTGGATACTGCAAAGACAAAGGCTGGCTACTGGCCAGCCTTTTTTTGTAACCATGGCCAGTCTGGTTAGGGCCTTTGGATGGCAGCTCCAGTCGCGCTGGCCATAGCTGTATTTTCTACGCTGGTGAAAGGCAGAAGGCATATACACGAAGGCATATACATTTAAAGATTCCTTTCCTACCCTCCGCCCTCTACTTTCCTGCACTAGGCGCTATGGCAGCCACAGCCGGTATGACCACAGCCAGCGCCATCGGGATGACCGTTGGCGCAAGCATCGCTGCAATAGTAGTGGTCGTCTTTCTGGATGGCGGTGCTGGTATCAACAACACACAGGCAAGACTCACAGGCACATTTCATTTGGGTTACGGTGGTCATAGTAGCCTCCCAAGGCGATAAACTAGTGAAACCCATGAACAGTTGTTCATGCTTCAAGAATAACACATGAATATCTGTTCAGGTGTTATCGGATAACGCGATTACCTGGTCGTTATTCTGTTTGGGAATATTTCTCCACTGCGTTTTTGCCTAACCACGGCGACCACTTCAACCCAGCTATGACCGATCATCTCTCTGTTTCCTTAGAAGAGTCTGGGGATACTTGTCTACCCTCTGCCGCCGGGGATGGTATTTTGAGCCTTGAAAAAGCCCAGCGGATGGCGGAGTTTTTGCCGTACTGGGTGACCCCAACCGCTGGCGCATTCTCTCGGCCCTGGCCCTGGGCGAACAGCGCGTCGGCGACCTGGCCGCCGCCGTGGCCATGAGCGAATCGGCTGTATCTCACCAGTTAAGGATTCTGCGCACCATGCGCCTGGTCAGCTATCGCAAGCGGGGCCGTAACGTGTTCTACTGCCTCAAGGATCACCATATTTTCAATCTTTATCGCGAAGCCTCCGAACACCTGGATGAACCCGCCGACGAAGGGGGCGGCTGGGGGGAGCCCTGAGGTGTGTCTAGATTCTACGGCTAAGTGCTAGCAGGCCAGGCAGTAGGCAGAGAAATTGGTAGCAACCGGGACAGGCTGAACGATAAACTGATAGATCTTGAATGATTGATCAATCAATCCAACTTTGACTGATTCATCGTTCAAGCCTTGACAATTGGCTGATCGCGGTCTATGACAGTCTCTTCCCCTGTACAACCCCCTGACGCTGAGGCGCTACCCCTGGTTGAGCTAGCTCAGGCTACCCGGCAGGCTGCCCAAACCCTGGCCAGCGCCACAACGGCAGACAAAAATCGCGCCATTGAAGCTATTGCCGCCGCTTTAGAACAGCAAGAGGCCGCCATTCTGGCCGCCAACCAGGCCGACTGTGATGCCGCCCAGCGCGACCAGTTGGCCAAGCCCCTCTACGAGCGCCTGAAGCTGGATGGTGTAAAACTGCGGGGGGCGATCGCCGGAGTTCGCGATGTGGCCAAACTGCCCGACCCCGGGGGAACCGTGCAAATTCACCGAGAACTGGACACGGGGCTGATTCTTAAGCGGGTAACTTGCCCGTTGGGCGTGCTGGGAGTCATTTTTGAATCCCGCCCCGATGCGGTGATGCAGATTTCCTCTCTGGCGATCAAATCTGGCAATGGCCTGATTCTAAAAGGTGGCAAGGAGGCGGTTCAATCCTGCACAGCGCTGGTAGCGGCGATCAAAGTGGGATTAGCCACCGCTGGGTTTGCTCCGGCTGCCGTGCAATTGCTCACCACCCGCGCAGAGACTCAGGCGCTGCTGGCCCTGGATGAGTATATTGACCTGATCATTCCGCGCGGCTCCAATGCCTTTGTGCGCTTTGTGCAAAACAACACCCGCATTCCGGTACTGGGCCACGCTGACGGCATCTGCCACCTCTACATCGACCAGGCGGCTGACCTGGCCAAAGCCTGCGCCATTGCCGTGGATGCCAAGGCCGCTTACCCCTCGGCCTGCAACGCCATTGAAACCCTGCTAATTCACAACGCTATCGCGCCTACGGCGCTGCCAGAGTTGGCCGCAGCCCTCCAAGCAGCGGGTGTAGCCCTGCGGGGAGATGCCCTATCTCGTCAGATTTTGCCTGCCCTGCCCCCCGCCAGCGAGGACGACTGGGCCACGGAGTACAGCGCCCTGATTCTGGCCATCAAGGTGGTGAACTCGCTGGAAGCGGCGATCTCCCACATCAACACCTACGGATCGCGGCACACGGATGCGATCGTCACCGAAGACCCTGAAGCAGCGGCTCAATTTATGGATCGCGTCGATGCGGCGGGGGTCTACCACAACTGCTCTACCCGCTTTGCCGATGGCTTTCGCTACGGCTTTGGGGCTGAAGTGGGCATTAGCACCCAAAAAATGCCGCCCCGTGGCCCAGTTGGGCTGGAAGGGTTAGTCACTTACAAGTATCAGGTGGTAGGGGATGGCCATGTGTCGGCTACCTACAGCGGTAAAGACGCCAAACCCTTTAGCCATCAGGATTTGGATCTATCTTCTTAGATGATGAGGCTATAGCTGAGGGAAGCCCAAGCGCTGCTTAATAGATTCCCAACTTGACCCAGTCGTTGGATTTTGCTGATAGCGTTTCAATCGGCATTTTTTATTGGTATTAGATAACCCCAGCTACCAGAACCTTAAAATTAAAGATTAAGTGCATGAGGGCGACCCAATGCGAATTACTCTAAACCTAGGATGACGGCTAACCGAAGGGGATCTTCATGAAAGTTAAGATGATTTTACCGGCGTTAACTGAAGCGTTGAGTCCTTTCTGGAGACCCATCAAGTATCACCTCTTTCCACCCCTGGGGCTAGCCACCATTGCCGCTTTCTTCGACGAAACTGACGACATTGACCTGCAAGATGAACATGTCGAAGTGCTTAATCTCAACGATGAACCTGATTTAGTGGTGATTCAGGTTTACATTACCTCAGCCTATCGGGCCTATGAATTGGCAGACCACTACCGCCATAAAGGAGCCTACGTCGTTTTGGGAGGATTGCATGTTACGGCATTACCGCAGGAAGCCGCCCACCATGCCGATACTATTTTCTTGGGGCCGGGTGAGGATACCTGGCCTCTGTTTCTTCAAGATTTCCGCGCCGGACATCCGGCTAAGACCTATCAATCTAAGCTTAGAACGCTCCTCGGTGTTCCCCCCATTCGCCGAGATCTAATTAAGCGTTATCACTATCTGATTCCGAACTCCATTGTGGTTTCGAGAGGATGCCCGCATCACTGCGACTTTTGCTATAAAGACGCCTTCTACCAGGGAGGAAAATCTTTTTACACTCAATCCGTAGAGGATGCCCTAACTGAAATCGAGCGATTACCCGGGAAGCACCTTTACTTTCTTGATGATCACCTCTTTGGGCACGCCCCGTTTGCGGCTGAGTTATTTGAAGGGATGAAAGGAATGGGGCGGGTTTGGCAAGCCGCCGCCACCGTGGAGTCAATTTTACAGCCTGACTTGTTAGAAAAGGCCGCGGCCGCCGGATTACGTAGCGTATTTGTTGGCTTTGAAACGCTTGATCCTCATAACTTGAGAGAGCAACATAAATACCACAATTTGAATCGAGACTACACGACGGCAATTCGACGATTACAAGAGTATGGGGTGATGGTGAACGGTAGTTTTGTGTATGGCATGGATAGCGATGATGAAACGGTGTTTGATCGGACTGTAGAATGGGCTGTTGCGCAAGGTATTGAGACCGCCACCTTTCATATTCTGACCCCTTACCCAGGCACGCGGCTCTATGAGCGGATGGCCGCGCAGAACCGGATCACAGACGATAACTGGGATCGGTATGACACTCGCCATGCCGTGTATCGTCCTGTGCAAATGAGTGTGGAAACCTTAGAGCAGGGCTATTGGCGTTCCTATCGAGAGTTCTATCGGTGGAGTTCGATTGTGCGAGGAGCGTGGACAAAGGAGCATTTAGCCGATCGCTTGCGCCATTTGGCTTACACAGGATCTTGGAAGAAAGCAGAACCCATCTGGGATATACTGATTCGCTTCAAGCAAGTCAATCAATTACTGCCGATGTTGGAGTCTGTCTTGACTAGCTTTGGCCATCGGTTGACGGCAGAAGACTCCAAATTGCTGGCTCTGAGTTCGCGGGTATCTACAGCGGGTGATTGAGAGCGTTATCGGAGAAATGACAGTAGCTTTAGAAAGACTACAATCTAGCAAGTGCTAAGACCAAATGTTACTCAGAAACGTTGATCGAAATCTTTGGGTGGCTGAGCAGCCCTTGCGATACTTTGGGCTGGGCATCGGCACCCGCATGACGGTGATTCAGCTTGCCAGCAACGAACTGGTTGTTATTTCACCGATTCAAGTGAGTGAGGTTTTGGTGAGTGAGCTCAATGGGTTAGGAATAGTCAGCCATATTATCGCTCCTAACCTCTATCACCACTTGTATGCGGCTGAGTTCAAAGCAGCCTACCCTGCAGCGACGTTTTGGGCTCCAGCGAGGCTCAGAGTGAAAAGGCCAGAATTAAACATCGATCAATTGATCGTCGCGGATGCAGGTAGTCCGTGGCCTGGTCTGGAGTACCTGTTTTTTGACGGATTCAAAACCCTTGGCCCAAGCGGCCCTGCTGCCCTAGATGAATGGGTATTTTTCCATACTGACAGCCGCACGCTGATCCTGACTGATACAGCCTTTTGCTTTGACGAGAACTTTCCGTGGCTAACGCAGCTTCTCACTAAGCTTGGTGGCGGCTACAAAAGCCTGAGCCCATCGCTGCTAGAGCGCGTTGCGACAACCCAGAAAGATCTGGTCAAAGCCTCGGTTGAGCAAGTTTTGCGCTGGAATTTTGATCGTGTGATTGTGGCCCACGGCAGCGTTGTCGAGCACAGCGGCAAAGAGCAGTTCAAACGCGGGTATGAAACATTTTTGGGATGTTCCCTAGCTTGCCCAACCTAGAAATCTACCCCACGCTTCAGGTCTATTCCCTTCTCGGCGTAGTGCTTGTGGTTAAACACCTCGGAGTGGGCGCTGGCCAACTCAAAGTAAGCGGGGGGATTTTTGCAGCGTCCGGTAATGATCACTTCGGTGCCCTTGGGCTTGCGGAGCAGGGCTTGGACGATGGGTTCCTCCGGTAGGAGTTCTAGATCCACCGTGGGGTTGAGTTCATCGAGGATGATGGTTTTGTAGAGGCCGGAGGCGATCGCCGTGCGGGCAATTTCCCAGCCCCGCTCCGCCTCAACGTAGTCGATTTCCTGCTGCTGCCCCCGCCACACAATGGCATCCCGACCGCAGCGCTGATGATCTACCAGGTTCGGATAGATTTTCCGCAACGCCGCGATGGCCGCATCCTCCGTGTAGCCGTTGCCGCCCTTGAGCCATTGGATAATCAACACCCGGTGAGACAAGTCCTGGCTAATGCCGCGACCAATGGCCTGGAGGGCTTTACCCAGGGCGCTGGTCGATTTTCCCTTGCCTTCGCCGGTGTAAATCTCAATTCCCTCCAGGCCGGGGATGCCGCTGGCCTGGGGCCGAGGCTTCATTTCTGAATGCAGGTCAGCAATATCGAGCAGGGCTTGGGGAGCACCCCGGCCTGTGGCAATAATTTCCAGGTGGTCGGGTTTGCGGCCCAGGGTTTTGACAACTTCATCGATGGATAGCAGCCCCAGATCCAGCACGGGGTTGATTTCATCTAGCACCACTACCGAGTAAAGCCCAGAGGCGATCGCCCCTTTGGCCACATCCCAGCCTCGCTGCGCCTCCTGCCGATCAAACTTGGTGATATCTTCAGGCCCAAAAAACTCGGCTCGTCCCGTTCGCACCTGGTCTATCAGGTGGGGGAAGCCGCGCTGTAGGGCTTCAATGGCGGCGTCTTCGTCGTAGGTGCGACCCGGGCCTTTGAGAAACCGCAGCAGCAACACTCGGCTCTCCAGGAAATTCTGAATTCCCAACCCAATGGAGCGTAGCACCACCCCCAGCGCCACCTGAGACTTGCCCTTACCCTCGCCATCGTAGACGTGAATTTGGCCCGTTAGGCGTTCATTTGTTTGCTGGGCTGTGCGAATCCCAATGCCAGTTCTAACCATAGAATTAAACTGTGTTTACTCAAAGCGCCCAGAGGTTAATTTTAGCGAAAGCTAGCCTTTCCCTACGCGCAATTCGCGCCTCGGCAGTATCCTTAAACCACCTGCTTGTACCACCGCGCTATGCCCATTACCGATTTTTTGGCTGACCTGGGGCTGATGCCGCTACGGGCCATGGCCTTTCAGTCGATGCTGTTGCTCGTGGCCATTGCCCTGGAGGCCATTGTGCTGCGGCAGCACCTGCGCTTGGGCTACCAAACCAGTATGCAGTACGCCGCTACCATTAACCTCTTCACCACCAGCCTGGGCTGGATTGCTTTTTTAAGCCTGGAAGCGCTCTTGCCCCTGGCCCTGCGCCAGCAAATCATCAGCTATGTGCTGTTCAATCGCTTTGACCCGGCTAATCCCTGGCGCGACGTGCTACCGGTGGTCATTGTCGGAGCAGCGATTGTGGCCTTTTTTACCACCTACTGGTTTAAGCTCCAGGGTCTGAGCTTGCTGATCCGACTGCTGGAAAGGGAACCAAGCGTGGCGATGGCCGTTAAAGCCGAGAGTTCATCGGGTTCCAGTCCGCCTCGAAATTCGTTAGCCTGGAGTAGTTCGGCACGTCGAGAACAAGTGAATCCGCCCTCCAGAACTTCCTTCTACACGCTGGCGGTGCTTCAGGCTAATGCGCTGAGTTTTACCGCCATCGTCCTTCTGCTACTGCTGCGGCTAAACGCCTGACCTGCCGATGTTTATTATTAACTTCTTACGTCAAACCTGGGCATCCATCAAAACCTTGCTGCTGCCAGACCGCTACTTTTCCTGGCTGACCGTGATTTATCTGAGCCTGTTTTCCTGGCTGATGTCATGGCTGGGGCGCAGCCTGGCGGCTAGCGATTTTACCGTTGGCATTATGGCCACCCTGAGCTGGGTGTTTCTGGCCCTGGGCATTGGTTGGGCTCTAGAGGCCAATCAGATCAGGTTCTTTGGCATATCGCTGGCTCCCTGGGTGGCGGGGGCCATTCTATGTATCTTTCTATTTGGCTCCTGGGGAGGCAATTGGCTACAACCGGCGTTAATTAGCTGGCCACTGATTTCCTTTGCGGTAGTAGCCGTGCCTAACCTCCTGAATTGGGAACTGCGGCCTAAAAAGCCACCTGTGCCGGTGCGGCAACGGCTGGTGCTGCTCTTTTTCTTGAGCCTTTTGCTCAGTAGCTGGTTGCAGTTTTACTTTCGTATTCAAACCTGGCTACAGGCTTACCCCAGCCTGGTGGCTGATAGTGTTGAAGACAGCAACTTCGTCTACCGCATACCGGGGCAGGTGGTGCCTCTGTCTGCCGGGGTTACCCACCTTACCGAGGCTGAAATGATGCTTAAAGCCGAGCTAGATGGCAAGCCCTGGCCCTGGGTAGAGCGCTGGTTGCTGAACATAGACGGGCAAAAACAGGCGATTCAACGCCAGATTCAGCTTAATCAGCAATCTTCCCCAGAAGATTCCCTCTGGCGCTTTGATATGCAGCCGTTTTCCAACGGCCAGGGCTACACCCTTGAACTCAGAGCCATTTGGACTGGCCCCACAGCGGAGGAGGAGGGCTACTACCTGGAGAAAGCCTGCCAGGTGATGCCAGTGGGGCAACCCGCCTATGGCAACCCCGCTCCAGACTCGGTAGTGCCGACTCAGTGGGCCAAGGTTACCTGTGATTTAGAAACGCCACGGGTATCGGGACGGCCTAGACTTTAGGTATCCTCAGAAATCGGACGTACCAAGGGAGCGAAGGAAAGGGCTGACACATGGTGTTATCGCGGGTTAGGGTGATTGCTCATACGGTTTTTTTGGAGGTGATTCGAGATCGCATCCTCTACCTGATTGCCCTGTTTGCCGGGCTGATGGTAGCCGCCTCGCTACTGCTGCCGCCCATTTCCGCCGGAACAGCGGATAAAATCCTCCTCGACCTGGGGCTGGCGGCAATTCATCTACTCAGCGTGATTATTGCGGTGTTTGTGGGCACAAACCTGGTTAACAAAGAAATTGAAAAACGCACCGTGCTGGTGCTGTTGGCTAAGCCCGTGAGCAAGGCCGAGTTTATTGTAGGTAAGCACCTGGGGTTATCGGCGGTGCTGGGGGTATTGCTAGCGGCCCTGGGGGCGATATTCATGGCGGTGTTAGCCCTGAATGGGGTGGCCTTTCCCGTTGGCAGCGTAGGGCTGGCGATTAGCTTTATGGCGCTAGAAGCCATGCTAATCACAGCCGTCGCCATTCTATTTGGTGTGTTTACCAGTTCCCTGCTGGCCACCCTGCTGACCTTTGCCGTTTACCTGATGGGCCATTTAACCCAGGATCTGGTTGCCTTTAGCCAACTGAGTGAAAACCCTGGCCTACAACGGCTCACCAACGGCCTGTATCTGATTCTGCCCGACCTGGAGCGGCTTAACCTACGCAATGTGGCCATCTATGGGGCAGACCTGATGCCCGATGCCCTCGGCCTGATCAGCCATTTCTTCTATGCTGTAGTGTACATAGTTCTGCTGCTAACGCTAGCAACAGTGGTGTTTTCCCGCCGCCAGTTTTAGGGAGACAGGAGCTAAGAGACAGGAGGTAGGAGACAGAAGGCGATAGAACGATTGAAAGCCCATAACCCCCCTTATCTCTTCTGGCCGTTCTCAACTGAGGACGGGCAACCAGGGTTAAGCCTGAGCCTTTTTGTACTTTTGCTTGGGACTACGGGGGCTGTGGGGATATTGCATCACCACCAAACCGGCTTTCAGAGTAGGGTTAAGGTAGTTTGTGCGAAAGGTAGGCCGATGGGAAAGGGCCAAGCGCTCCATAAGTTCCTGGGTACTCCAATAGCGATCGCCCATAATCCTAAGCAACTGGTTGACTTGGTCGCTAACTTGGTCGCTAGCTATGTTCCGATGATCAACTGAGGGGGATCTGAGGGCAACACCGCTCAAGGTGGTGGTGATGGTGTCTAGCATGAACTCGATGAATTCGGTACTATCAGCGGCGCGGTCATCGGTCATTACCGTATCGTAGCTGCCTAAACCCCTGGTCGAGGTACTGGGCTGGCGAAGGCTTGTTGCAGCCCGGTCATGCGGTCATCACGGCTTTCGGTCGCGGGGGGAATCCACAGCGACTCGTAGAAGAAAAAGGACATGCCGGCCAGGCGGCGATCGCGCACCGCCTTGATCTGGTCGCCAATCTGCCCCATGCCGACGGGGCGGCCCGCAAGCCGCTGAGGATGCCGGCACTGGTGGGAATTTTCCGCAGAGCCGCCTGCAGGGAGGGCTTGTTCATTTCCCAGATAAAGCGGTTTTGGTCGCTGCGGTAGAGCTGAACCACCAGCTCATCTACCAGCCCTCGATTTACCCAGGTGGGCCAGTCTTGCAGGTAGGTGACGTAGGCAAAGGGGTAAGGGTTGGGTGAAATGGACACCACCGCCTGGGGTCGCCGTGCCTTCACCAGCTTGTAGACCTCCGCCAAAAAGTCAGAAATTTTGTTGGCCCGCCAGGTTATCCAGGCTTCATCCTGGGGGTTGCTGGGCGGGCTTTGGCCATTGTGCTCCGCCCGGTAGAGGTTGATGGTGTAGGGGTCGTAGCCAAACTCCACGGGCAGGCCCAGGTGATCGTCGAACTGAAAGCCGTCTACCTCGTAGTTGGTCATCAGGTCATTAATCAGCTCCAGCAGAAATTTCTGTGCCTGGGGATGGAAGGGATTGAGCCAGCGGCGGGGTATAACACCGCCCTCCATCCAAATGCCAGGGTCATCCAGCAGGGCTGGGTCTACCTCTAGTGGCGGGGCTTGAGCCAGCCAGTGGTCAACCCGCTGCTTTTCTCGGCTGACGCTATCAGTACCCAGGGGAATTGTGGGAGTTTTAGAGGACGTTCCTAACCTGGACTGGGCTTTAGCCGGGCCAGGAAGCGCTGGTTCAAGGGTTTCAGGAATAGGGAGTACCCCCTGCTTTTGGGTAAACCAGTCGGGGTGGCGGCGGTAGAGTTCGTAGTTGGCCGGGGCCATAAAGCCAAACTCAAACCAGGGAATCACCGCCATTCCCCTGGCGCTGGCCCAGTTCGATCGCCTCTTGCAGCATGTCGCGCTCATCCTCGTTAGCCCCTGGGCTAGGCGCGCGCAAATCGGCATAGAGGTGCTGGCGGATGCCCATCTGGCGCTGGGCGGTGGGGCTGGGGTAGAGGGTGTAGCCCCAATTCCAGACGGTGGGGTAAAGGGTATTGAAGTTGAGTCCGGCCAGTTGATCCACCGCTGTCGCCAGGGCGTCTTTCGAGAACAACACCTGACTGTCGATGTTGGTCAACCACACCCCCGCATTCGGGATTGGGGCTGGCACCTCCTCCGGGCGTTGCGCAGCGGCCACCCAGGCGGCATCAATCTGCTGCCGCAGGAGAGGATTAGTAGAGGCCCGACACACTAGGGCGGCGGCCTCGCCCCGCGTCAGCCTTTGGGTGGGGTTGAGCTGATCGGCCAGGGGATAGTTTACGACCACCCCCTGGACCAGGGCCGCCGCCACCCCTTCCCTGGCGTAGGGGGGCACCTGGCGGCCATCCTGCAAGTTGTTGTTAATCAGCGTATTGGCGGCAATTTCGTGGTTGGCTCCCAGCTTGGCGGCCAGGGCCATTACCCCCTCAGCCCTTACCAGGGGACGATCGGGCTGGTAGTACTGGCTGGGGTAGTGGGCGGCTACTGTAGGGGCTGTGGTAAGGCCCAGCGCCTGCTCCAACGGATTGGCCCACTCGGTCAATCCGCCGGGTGGCACCAGCCGGTTGAGTAGCATCACGTAATCGCCCCAGAGGATGGGTTCATCGGGATAGAACCGCCCGTCAACGGTGCGAATTAGGCCAGTTTCGGCCAGGGCGGTGTGGAAGCGCACTGGTACATCCGCGACGAA
>JAAUUR010000135.1 GCA_012031045.1 Leptolyngbyaceae cyanobacterium SM2_5_2 | reverse complement strand
GTGCGTCGCAAAAAGTCATCGCCATAGCGGAACAGACGTTTGGCTGGGCGCTCATGGGCCTTGAGCGGAATCGGGTGCTGCTGGTGTTGCTAGGGGCAACCCGCTGAAGCGGACGACTCGACAATAAACCATCTGAGCCGTTCTCCTGAGTTAAAATAAAAACACAAAAACGTTCTGTTTTCAGGATTTTTAATAATGCCGCAGGCTCAACCTTACCAACCCGTATTGCTGCGCCTGCTTCACGGGGCTGCCGCCCTATTGATTATTCTCGCGCTGATAACTGGGTTTTGGGTTTACAACACCTACGACCAGCGCTGGGGCAATTTACCGTTACCAAGGCTAGGAGATATTCAGGGCATTCACGGCACTATTGCGCTAACTTTTTTGCTGCTTTTTCCGATGTTTGCACTCTACAGCTTTCGGATTGGCTACCGTCGTTTGGTTCAGACTCAATCCATTAATCAATTAGCGCGGCTGGGGCAGCCCATTTGGTGGATTTCGCTACAGCATTGTGCCAATACACTTATGCTTCTAGCCGCTACATTCTCCGTAATCACCGGGCGCATGATGAAGGAAGAATGGCTACCCGCAGGCGATGTAAATCGTGCTTGGTATATTGCCCATTTAATGGCATGGGCTTGTCTTTTTGTGAGTCTGGCCTTGCATGTGCTGATGGGCATTAAGGTGGGTGGCACACCTTTACTCCTGTCTATGTTTAACTGGAAACGGCGCCAGTCAGATACTCCCCGATTCTGGTTACAAGGTTTTCAAAAGCAGCACTCTGACGCTCTCTTAAAAAGCCTAGAAATCATTGTAATCGGCGGTATTGGGCTGGCGTTTGTGCTGCCACTGTTTAACCTGGCATAAACCCATCGGCCAGAGCCTGCATTTTTTTAAATATGTTGTAGAAGCCGTTGGCGCGAGACGGCGTCAAGCTGACATCGAGTTGGGTGTCTTTGATAAAATCGGGGCTGAGGTTGACAATTTCCTGGGGCGTAAGGCCGTTGAGCCCCTTAACCAACAGTGCGACTAGACCCTTGGTAATTTGCGCATCTGAGTCGGCCTGGTAAATTACTTTGCCATCGTCTAAATCAGCGATTACGTAAACCTGGGAGACACAGCCCTGGACTTTATTCTCCGGAGTTTTTTGGTCTGCGGGGAAGGGGTCTAGCTTTTTGGCAAACCATAGCAACTGCTCGTAGCGGCGCTTAGGGTCAGCGACCTGCTGAAAGCGGGTGACGATTTTGTCGATGGATTCGGGGCGGCTGGTGAGCATAGGGAAACTATCGCAAAGATTTAGAAGGGAATATCATCGTAGTTGGGGTTGGCCTCTGGTTCGGCCAGGGTGGGGGGGGGAAGCCGGGGCAGAGCGCGGGGTGGCGGCAACTGAAGGCGTTGCGGTGGGCGTGGGTAGCGGGGGCGGCGCACTCATCTCCATTGTTGCAAATGCACCGGCGTTATAGATTCGCTGAACGGTCATTTCCACCTGCTTTTCCTTAAAGCCTTCGGGCCGATCTACCACATTCAGGGTCAAGCGACCCTCCAGCAGCACCCGCTGACCAGCCTGGTAGTTTTCTTGAATATCCTGGGCTAAGTTGCCCCAGCCCACCACCTTCATTTGGCCTGGGGTCTCACCCTCTCTGAGGCCAGGGAACTGTACCATAAACTCCGCTACCGGAGTTTGATTATCGGAGGTATAGCGCAACTGGGGCGATTGCACAATTTCTGCGAGTAGCATGCAGTTGTTCATAGGGCCGTGGTCTCCTTGATCCCCTGTTCTTGTTCGATAAAGTGCTGCACTTGCCGTTGGTAGTAGCCCAGGGTGCTATCTAGCCAGTCGCGATTTTGGCTGTTGATAAACAGATGCACCAGGGCTCGCCAGCATCGGGCAGCACCAGAATCCAATCGTCGGGATTATCCCCTAAAATCTTAACGCCATCAATCAGTTCCAGACGTTCGGAAGGAGTAACTTCAACCAGATGACGCATCAGCGCCCCTTTGACCGACCACGGGCAGCGTAGGGTTTGGTTGCGGTGGGCCACGCGAGGCAAGTCGGCCCAAATTTGGCCTAGCGATCGCGCCTGTAGGGTCAGCATTTCGATCAGCTTAGCGATGCAAAACATGGCATCAAAGCCGGGATGTAGCTCTGGGAAGATAAATCCCATCTCACCACTGCCGCCCAGCACCACATTGGGGTTGGCCTGGCAGGCTTGCATTAGGGCCGTGGGGTTAGCTTTGGTGCGAATCACATGGCCATCGTGGCGGCGGGCAATGGCCTCGATCGCTCCGGAAGCCTGCACTGGTACTACCACGGTGCCACGGGGATGGCAGGTCAGCATCAGATGGGTCATCAGCGCCGTCAGGCTTTCGCCGCGAATGGAGGTGCCCATTTCGTCTACTAGAATCAACTGTTCGCCATTGGCCGATACCTGCGCCCCAAAGGTAGCCCGCAATGCCTGTACTACCTGACCAATTGGGCAAGCATAGCCTCCCGCTCGTCGTTGGAGAGGGCGGCCTGGCGCAAGCTGGCATTGAGCACCACAGCATCGCAGCCAAACTTGGCCAAAATTTGCGGCAACACCGCCCCAGACACGGCATAGACGTAGTCGATCACCACTTTGGTCTGGCTATTCATCACCGCCTCAACATTGAGGTATTTCTCAAAGGTGGTGGTGTAGGCCGCAACGGCCTGGGTCGGATAGGTGACATCGCCAATCTCGTGAATGGCCGAGCGGCGCAGATCCTCCTTGAAGTAGGCTCCTTCAATTTTTTTCTCTTTGCCCTTGGGAATGTCGATACCGTGCTCGTCAAAGAACTCGATCAGCACGTGGTCAGGGCGGTCGGGATGCAGCCGGACATGAATGCCCCCGGCAACGCCCATTTGAATCAGCAGGGTGCGGGCCACGGGAATAGCCGTAGCTTCCAGGTTCTGAACGTTGATGCCAACGGACATCAACCCCGCAATCAACGAGCGCGACACCATCCGCGAAATGCTGCGCTGATCCCGCGAAACCGTGACGCGGGAGCCAGGTTTTAGGGTTGAACCATAGGCCGCCCCCAGTTTGACGGCAAATTCAGGCGTAATGTCGATATTCGCTAGCCCGGCCACCCCTCGCTGGCCGAACAAGTTGCGCTGCGCCGTATTCCCCCAAATCAAATTAATGTTCAACGTTGCCCCTGATTCAATTTGCTTACTGGGCCATACCCGAACACCAGGGCTGATTTTTGCTTCCTCGCCCACCGTAGACAGGGGGCCAATCACGGCACCCTCCAGAACGTGGGAGCGCCGATCTAACCTGGCTCCACGGGCAATACTACAGGCCCGCAGGTGTACTTCATCGCCGATAACGGCTCCGTTCCACACAATCGGACGCTTGAGGTCAGCATCGCTGCCAATGGTGACGTTATCGCCGATCACGGTGCCCGCTTCCAAAACGGTGCGCGCCCCAATTCGGCAGTTTTTGCCAATTAACACCGGCGGATGAAGTTCCACCGACGGGTCAATCTGCGTATTCTCCCCGATCCACACCCCTGGAGATGTTTCTGGGTAGGCATAATCTACCATTACCTTACGGTAGAGGGCATCGTACTGAGCCTCGCGGTAAGCTTCCAGATGCCCCACATCGCACCAGTAACCCTCGGCTACGTAGCCGTAGAGGGGGATTCCCTTGGCCAGGAGCAGCGGAAACAAATCGTTAGAAAAGTCGGCCTCTTGATTGGCGGGTAGATAGGCCAGCACCTCTGGCTCCAGAATATAGGTGCCGGTGTTAACGGTATCAGAGAAAATTTCGCTGGTAGAAGGTTTTTCCACAAACCGCTGAATTTTGCCCTCTCGGTCGATAATGACCACCCCAAACTCGATGGGATTGGGCACGCGCGTTAGCACCAGCGTGGCCTTAGCCCCCACCTGGCGATGAAAATCAATTGCCCCCTGGAGGTCAAAGTCGGTCACACTATCGCCGCTAATCACCAGAAAGGTGCCGTCCAGCAGGTCGGCGATATTTTTTACACAGCCCGCCGTTCCCAGGGGCTGGTCTTCCTCCACAGCGTAGGTCATCTGCACGCCAAAGTCGCGGCCATCATTAAAGTAATCGCGCATGATATCCGGCAAGTAGTGGAGAGTTGCAATTACCTCCGTGATGCCGTTGCGTTTTAGCAGGTTGATGATGTGCTCAGCAATGGGGCGGTTCAAAATTGGTACCATCGGTTTCGGTAGGTCGCAGGTTAGGGGCCGCAACCGAGTTCCCGAACCGCCAGCCATCAGCACTGCACGCATAGTGTTTCCTTCCTGCAACCTTACATGTTCGGTGGGCATGCTCAAAGCGGCTACCGGCACTAGTCGGAAGCCGCTTTGAGCATGGCCTTTCTATTAAACCTATTGATCCGTAATTCGCTTAGCTGTACCACCAATAGCTTAAGGAAAACCCGCTCCCTACTATCACTATCGCAGGGCTGAGTGAAGATTAGGTTGGTATCGTAGAAGAAAGACAACAGGATTGATAGGAGCAGTCATCATGGGTACAGTGTTAACACTTGTATTGTTGGGCCTTTACGGCGGCGGTGCCTGGAAGTTCTGGGCCGGGTTTAGCCGTACCAACTTTAGCCAGGGCAAGCTTCAGCTCACATTGCTGTGGCCATTGCTGTTGGCCACCAATAAGTCCTACCGCGAAAACTTTAATCGAGCCTTGAAAGGATGATCCTACCGTCGGCTGACCCATCCCCCTGGGGGGCACAAATTCAGGCCGTAGCCCAGCGCTACAACCATGAATTTTCTGGCCAACCCTTTGATTTGCCCCAGGAAGTGGAGGAAATGCCGATTTTCCAGGATTGGATCGCCGGTTCTCTGACACCACGCATCTCCACCCCGTTTTGGGAATCCCTCAAGCCCCAAAAGCGGCACCACTGCCTGGATATTGGCTGCGGCATTAGCTTTTTGATCTATCCCTGGCGGGAGTGGGAAGCCCTATTCCACGGCCATGAGATTAGCGCAGTCGCCTGTCAGGCTCTGACCTCGCGGGGGCCGCAGCTTAACTCCAAACTGTTTAAGGGTGTAAAACAAGCCTCTGCCCACCGGCTGGAGTACGAGGCCCATTTTTTTGACCTGGTGATTGCCACTGGCGTCAGTTGCTACTACCCGGCAGATTATTGGGAAACCGTCCTGCAACAGGTCAAAAAAATCCTTAAACCCGGTGGTCACTTTTTGTTTGATGTCATCAACCCAGACACTCCCCTGGCGGAAAGTTGGGCGATTTTAGAAACCTACCTGGGCGCAGAGGTGTGGCTGGATAACCTGACCCAGTGGCCCGCTCTGGTTAAAGCCACCGGGGGACGAATAGTTTCCCATCGAGACTATGAACTGTTTCGATTATTTAAGGTGAAGTGGGACGGCTGAACAGTCCAGCGGTTGGCCTGAACGGGAATAGAAACCATCCCCTGTGCAGAGGAAATCACGTTGAATCCCTACGATGCACTTTGGCCTGAATGCGGTAGCATGGCGGCTGGTAGCCATAGGGCCAAAGCAGATTGGGGAGTGTTATGCGGTACGGCGGTGGAAAAAAGACCTGGCTCGGCTTGACCTTAGCGCTGGCTGGGGTAGCCCTGGGCAGCAGTTGCCGGACCTCGCCTGAGATAGCTACCGAAGCTGGCCCTTCTGCGGTCGCTGTAGATACTGAGCAGGCGACGGCTAACAGCCCGGTGGAGGAAACCATCGGCGGCTTTACGGCTACGGTAATTGACCCACCCCGTGTAACAACCCTGGCTACCCAACAGTCGGGAGCCCAGATTAACCTACGCTCTCAACCCACCACCCTTTCACCGATTGTGGGCAATGGTCAGTCGGGGGATAGCGTGCAATTACTACGGCTGGCAGAGGGGGAAGGGGGGTATAGCTGGTACTACGTGCAGTTTACCCAGTCAGACACCGAAGGCTGGATACGGGGAGACTTTGTCGATGTTGACGCGGCCCAGGCCACAACTCCAGCTTCTGCCAACGAAGAGGTGACTCAGCCGGTAGTAGCCACAACAACGCAGCCCTGTAGTCGAGATCGCCAGGAAGCTTTTTTTGAAACCAAGTCCCTCACTATTTACCTCTGTAACACCCCAGAAGGGCTACGCTACCTCGGCACCAACAAAACCACTCAAGAATCCCTGGAAACCGATGACGTTACCAGTTACCAGGGTCTTTATATCGCAATTGATGGGCCTTACCAGCATCACATCAGCGATACAACGGTAGCTGTCTATCAAGTTAACAATGGTAGCTACAGCCAACTTAACGCTGAACCGGTGCTGCGGTTTGAGCGGTTTGTTTTACTAGCATGGATCGTTAAGGGACAATTGATCTTCTGCCTTCCGCCTTACAGTAGAGTTACCCACGCCCATCCACCCAAGGGGCCACCCCATGACCACCACCCCCAACCGCGTTCGCTGGACTACAGCCGATCTGGAACTCTTCCCCGATGACGGCAAGCGCTACGAAATTATTGACGGAGGGCTAATTGTGACCCGTGCCCCCCGCTGGAGCCATCAGGAAATTACCGGCAGAATTTTCGCGGCTTTGGATACCTGGAGTCAGGATACTGGCCTGGGCAGAGCCGCGATCAACCCTGGCATCATTTTCACTGACGAAGACAATGTTATCCCCGATGTGGTGTGGGCTAGCATCGATCGCTTAGATCTGCTGATGGATGAGGCAGAGCATTTGACCGGCGCACCGGAGCTGGTGGTAGAGGTGCTGTCGCCTGGGGACAAAAACGAGCAGCGCGATAAGCAGCTTAAGCTCAAGCTGTACTCTCAGCAGGGGGTGCAGGAATATTGGATTGTCGATAACAATCTTCGCCAGGTGCAGGTCTATGCGCCGCGAAAATGCAGTGCTGGTGTTGGTGGTTACCCTACAGGCCGAAGATAACCTGATATCGCCCCTGCTCCCTGGCTTTGCTTGCCCGTTGAATCAGGTGTTTGGTCAGAATCGCTAGCTTCGTTTTTCGTTCTTCCCTTTTCGTTTTTGTTCCAGTCACTCATGTTACGCTACAGCTACACCAGCTAGATGTACCCCCAGGGCAGCGGTTGTTGCTCCACGATGTGAGCTGGGCTGAGTTTGAGGCTATTCTGGCCGAACTGGGGGAGCAGCGGGGCTCTCGCATTGCCTACGACAATGGTTTGCTAGAAATTATGGCCCCCCTACTGGAACATGAGTCGGACAAGGAAATTATTGGCGATTTGCTGAAGGCGTTATTGGAAGAACTCGACATTGAGTTTCGCAGTCTAGGCTCAACGACGTTTAAGAATGCCACCATACTGAAGGGTATTGAGCCTGATCAGTGCTTTTATATTCAAAATGAGGCCGCGGTGCGCGGCAAAAACCGGCTAGATTTGACTGTAGACCCACCGCCGGATCTGGCCCTGGAGGTAGATATTACCTCTCGCACGCACCCAGATACCTATGCGGCCTTGGGCGTACCTGAGCTTTGGCGACGGGTCGGGCCAACGATTCGCATCTATCAGCTTTTGGATGGTCAATATGTAGAGGTAGAAAAAAGCCTAACGTTTCCGGGCTGGCCGCTGCAAGATGCCATTCCGATCTATGTGGCTCAGAGTCAGGTGGAGGGCAGGAATCGAGCAATGCGAGCGTTCCGGCAGTGGGTGAGGAGCAAAATAGAAAATTGAAGCAGCTAGGGCAAAAAATGGAGATGTTGTCAATTATGCCCTTCTGGGTTCTCAGCTTACCCTTGGCACAAAACGTTGACCCTGCCACGATCTAGTTTTTGCAGGGTCAGTTTCAATCGCTCACAACCAGCTTCAACATCTATGTAGGGCTGCTCAGTGCTATCACTGCAATTTTTATGGGGGTTGCCTTCTCGCCCTCGAAACCCAAGCGCAGCTCCTGCTCATTGACGAAGCCAGAGGCAGACGCATCGCCCAAAGTTGGGACTTAACCCACATCGGCGCGGGAGAAAGTCCTTTGGCCGCTGTTCCCAACCGTGACGACAGTGCCCCACTAAAATCCCTGCTAGAGACCCCTTTGAGGTACAGCCAGGGCATCAGTTTCTCCACGCTGTGGGGAGTGTTCAGAAAGCGGAGCAAAACCCAATTTACAAGAGCCCTAATTCTTAGTCTTGACGCTGCCCTAACCAACTATCGTCCAGGCGGCGGCAAAGAAAGTTAGCTCGCACTCCATCGCATAGCGATAGGTGCGGTGCAGCAGTGGCGTATCAACTGCATAGTTGTCTACCAGTTGCTCAAGCTGCTGGGCCAGGGTCTCAAATTCGTTGCTGCTGTAGGTGTCTACCCACTGGCTGTAGCGGTGCGAGGCCTGCCCCTGGGCTGCGAGGGCCTGGCCCAAAAAGGCGTAGAGCCGCATACAGGGACTCATGGCTACCGCCGCTGTGCCGGGCTCTTGGCTCCAGGCGGTGTTGAGGAGAAAGTCGGTGTACTGGCGGGTGGCTGCACCCGGCTCAACGGTGCGTAACTCGACTCCCCAGGTTTTGGCATAGCGGTCGTGGAGGTTCAGTTCTGTGAGCACCCCAGCGGCCAGGCTGTGGAAAACCTGAAACACCTCCCAGGTCGGAGCCTTTGCCGCCGCAATGCTATAGGCTCTGGCGAAGGCTTCTAAAAGAAGGCATCCTGACCGACATAGTAGGCAAATTTAGCTTGATCTAAGGAGCCATCGCCAATTCCCTGAACGAAGGGATGGTTCAGGGTGGCGATCGCCAGATCTTGATGCGACTGCCAGAGAACTTCAGATAACGCCATAGGGGGAGGGTTCAAGAATCGGGGCTTAGGAATGGGTGGTTCTTGGAGGAGTGGTCGCTGGCTCGATCAACGTTTGAGCCAGCTCTAGGGAGAAATAGTAGGCGTGGCCAGCGTGGCCCTGCAAGACCTCGAAGGGCAGGTTGGGCTCTCCCAGGTGGTTGATAACCAGGGCCGCACCCGCCAGGACATGGTCACGGGTGTAGTCATTCACGGTGACAACGGTAGGGAGCCCAGCGGCCAGAGCGGCGGTTAGCCCCTGGTGGCTGTCTTCAATCACCAGGCTGAGATCGCGCCGCAGCCCCATCACCTCCACCACCAGGTTGTAGATATCTGGCGCGGGTTTTTTAGCCGCCACCATATCCCCAGCGGCAATCACCTCAAACCAGGTGGGTGAGGTTGGCCCCAGCAGGCGTTCCAGCAGGGGCAGCACGGCGTCTTTGGCGCTGGTGGTGGCAATCGCCAGCCTTACCTGATGGCGACGTGCTTCCTCCAGCAGCCGCTTAACCCCAGGCCGGAGGGGGATCACATTGGCCTCAAGTAATGCCTTGAAGTGAGCCGTTTTGGTTTGATGCAGTGCCGCCACCAACTCCGTTAAGGGCGGGTCGAGCAGGCAGTCTGGCTGGTAGCGCTCAATATAATAGCGAATCCGTTCTTTACCCCCCGCTACTCGCAGCAGCTGCCCGTAGAGACCCACCGGCCAATACCAGGGCAGGCCAAAATCTTGAAAAGCCTGGTTGAAGGCCACCCGGTGCCCGTCCCGCTCGGTTTCGGCCAGGGTACCATCGACATCAAAAATGAGGGCTTCAGGAAACGGCATCGGTAGGCCAGTGGAGACGCAGACAAGTCCAGCCGGATGCCAGAAATGCCTTAAGCACCCCGATTCTAGCCGAGAAGCTGGCCTATTTCACCGTAGGATGAAGAAGCGACCCAACCAGTTAGAGATCATTGTCACAGGTTACGAACGGCATGGACATTAAACGCGGCTTTGTAGACACCGTCGGCAACACTCCCCTGATTCGCCTCAATAGCGTCAGCGAGGCTACAGGCTGCGACATTCTTGGCAAAGCCGAATTCCTCAACCCCGGCGGCTCCGTGAAAGATCGTGCCGCTCTGTACATTATTCAAGACGCTGAAACCAAAGGGCGGCTCGAGCCTGGCGGCACCGTTGTAGAAGGAACCGCAGGCAATACCGGCATCGGCTTGGCCCACATCTGCAATGCCAAGGGCTATCGCTGCCTGATTGTGATTCCTGATACCCAATCCCAGGAAAAAATTGACCTGCTGCGTACCCTGGGAGCCGAGGTGAGAACAGTACCCGCCGTGCCCTACCGCGACCCCAACAACTACGTTAAAGTCTCTGGCCGCCTGGCCGAGGAGCTGGACAACGCCATCTGGGCCAACCAGTTTGACAACCTCGCCAATCGGCAGGCTCACTACGAAACCACTGGCCCTGAAATTTGGGCTCAAACCGAAGGCACCATAGATGGCTGGGTCGCCGCAACGGGGACTGGCGGCACCTACGCGGGTACCGCCATGTTTCTGAAAGAGCGCAACCCGACGGTGCAGTGTGTAGTGGCCGACCCTATGGGTAGCGGTCTGTACAGCTACATTAAAACTGGGGAAATCAAGCTGGAGGGTCGCTCCATCACCGAGGGCATTGGCAACAGCCGCATTACCGCCAATATGGAGAACGTCCCCATTGACGATGCCATTCAGATTGATGACCCAGAAGCCCTGCTCACCCTCTATCAACTTCTGTATCGAGATGGATTGTTTATGGGCGGCTCTGTGGGCATCAATGTGGCCGCTGCCGTTAACCTGGCCAGGGCAATGGGGCCCGGGCATCGCATTGTGACCATTCTCTGTGATGGCGGCTCCCGTTACCAATCTCGCATCTACAGTCGAGTCTGGCTGGAGGAAAAAGGACTGTGGACAGATGCTCTGCTGCCAGAGGCCCACTAGGCCACCTCAGCGGAGTATCACAAGGGTGAGGTTAGAAAAATTGCTCGTTGCTAAAATCTATGGTTATGATCAGTGAGTTAACCCTGGCTGGTTGGCTCAGCTGCTGCTGCGGATTTTTTTACCTAGGCTAATCTCTGTGACTGATTCCTCTGATAAATCCACCTCCCAGCCCAATTCCCACCCCCATTCACCATTGGATCAAGACTTGTCTCATTCTCCTAATAAAAAACCTAGTTCTCAGCCAAATCCTTGGGTTGAAGTGCTCCAAACCGTTGGCCTGAGCGTGGTACTGGCCCTGGGCATTCGGCATTTTGTGGCGGAGGCTCGCTACATTCCCTCCGGTTCAATGGAGCCTACCCTGGAAGTGAACGACCGTCTGGTAGTTGAGAAGGTGAGCTACCACTTCAACCCACCGGAACGCGGCGATATTGTTGTATTTTGGCCCCCAGAGGGACTAACGCCACCGGGTCAGCGGCGCGACGCCTTTATTAAACGGGTGATTGGCTTGCCTGGCGATGTGGTAGAAGTGCGGGATGGCCAGGTTTTTATCAACAATCAGCTCATCGAGGAAGACTACATCAAAGCTCCCCCCGACTACCAATGGGGGCCAGAGGAAGTGCCACAAGGCTCCTACCTGGTGCTGGGCGATAACCGCAACAGCAGCTACGATAGCCACGCCTGGGGCTTCTTACCCGAAGACAACATTATTGGTAAGGCTGTGGTTCGGTTCTGGCCGCTAGATCGGCTGGGATGGCTGGATACTCAGAGTTATGGGGATGAGATGGGCGGGGCAGAACGGTAGTAGGAAT
>JAAUUR010000134.1 GCA_012031045.1 Leptolyngbyaceae cyanobacterium SM2_5_2 | reverse complement strand
GCTGGCCCCTCGGCAGCCTGAGGTACCAGCTTGATGACCCGCCGCAGGTCAAACCATACCTGAGGGTCAGGCCGGGGCACATCCAGTAAAATCAGCAGGGCAATGCCTAGCATCGCCAGGTTGTAGGCGCTCCAGATCCACCCCAGGGCCAGCCCCTTGGCATGCACGGTGTAGTAGTCGCTGCCCCAACCTGCCGCTAAGCAGAGGCCCAGGTTGCGCCACAGGCTCAGGGCCGTAAGCCCAAACAAAATCACCAAGGGCCATCCCAACCGCCAGTTGAACTGAAACTGCTGGCTGGAGGTGCCCTTGGGTGTGACCTTAAAGCCCTTAGAAAAGGGGCTGATCATTGCCTGAATCACCGTCACCGCCAGGGGAAAAACCAGCACCAGGGAGTAAATATCCGACAGCAGGGCCGAGCGGGAGCGATCGTTGAGCCAGCCAAATACCGTCAACTGCACCAGGTAGTAGGGCAAAAAGAAATAGAGAATTTCAGACGTTGTCGCCTGGATGGGGATGACGTTCAGAAACGAATAAGCCAGCGGCATCAGCAGAAAAATAATTCGAGGGATGCTGCTGAACCAGTGCATTAACCCTTCTAAATGGCCCAGCCGCTGCAGCGGGGTCAATCCTGGAATGGTGAGGGGGTTGGCCTCAATGAAAAAGGCCTGCAACGTACCTCTCGCCCACCGCAACCGCTGCACGGCATGGGCCGAAATGTCCTCCGCCGCCAGGCCAGCACTAAGCTTTTCGTCCAGATAAATCACCTCGTTGCCCTGGGCTGCCAGCCGGACTGAGGTAAAGTAATCTTCGCTGAGGGATTCGGTGACAAATCCGCCGCTTTGTTCCAGGGCACTGCGCCGCACCACGAAAGAGGTACCAGAACAGACCACGCTACCGGCCCCATCCCGCATGGGCTGAATTTGCCGATAAAAGACTTCTTCCTCTGGAGTCAGTACCCCTTCTAACCCCAGGTTGCGGGCAATGGGGTCGGGGTTGTAAAAGCTCTGGGGGGTTTGCACCAGGCCAACTTTAGGAGTTTGAAAGAAGCCTACCGTGCGGTCTAAAAAGTTACGAGTAGGTACAAAATCGGCATCGAAGGAGGCAATCAATTCCCCAGTGGTGTGCTGAATGGCGTGGTTGAGGTTGCCAGCTTTGGCGTGGCGGTTGTTAGGGCGGGTCATATATCGACAGCCCAGCTCAGCAGCCAAAGCCTGGATCTCTGGACGGCGAGTATCATCCAGTAGGTATACCGTTTTGTTGGGGTAAGTCATAGCCTGGCAGCCGATCACCGTGCGGCGCAGAATAAAGGCGGGTTCATTGTAGGTGGGGATGAACACATCCACGGCAGGTTGGTAGTCCTGGCTGAGGACGGCTTGCTCTAGGGTATCGGCCTGGGGTTTGCGATCGCGCACCCGCAGCAGCAGCACCAGCTGAATGATGCTGGCCATTAGGCCAAACATTTCCATGCCCAGCAGCATTAGGCTGACAGTGCCGTTGGCTGGAGTGGAGAGATTCAGCGTAGACAAACAGCGCCACAGCACGTAGCGAATCACCAGGGTGAGCAAAATACCCACCACCACATACCGAGACCAGGGCCGGGGCCGGGGCGAAATGCGAGTTACCCCGTAGGCCACTAGCAGCAGCACCACCGCTGGGGCCAGCAAAAACTGAACGGTCACCATGGGCACTTGTAGCCACATGGGGGGTTGATTTTGAAGCACCTGGAGCTGGTTAAACACCAGGGTAATGCGCGCTTCCCCAGCAAACCAGGCCGCTACAATGGCCGCCGCTACAACAACGACGGACAGCATAATTACCGTGGCCAGGTGAATACGACGATTTGGTTTGGAGGGTAGGGTTGGCCTGGGCGCAACGTTTCGCAGCAAGGTCATAGTTGTCCAAAGATAAGGATAAAACTGTTAACTCACTTACAGCAGACCCCCGGTAGACGCTGTACGCCTTGAGGTTAGGGTTGCCTATCATGCCTCCCTATTGTGATCGACCCAGATAAGAACAACCTGAGTGGCCTACCGCGCCCTGTACTCCCTAGCTGTTGCCAACTTTATCGCTTCCCGAAGAGAAAGTCATTGCCTCCGGTTCTTTACCCAGCAGAAAAGCCGCCGTTAGGGGCACCCTTGCCACGGCCCTGGCCAGCGCTAGTCTGCTCGCCAAACTCCTCCCTCACCTGGCTGTGGCTAAACCAGTAGCTGCCCCAACCCTGGCGCAGCCGCCGCTGATCCACCAGCCGCCGCAGTAGGGGCTGACTCACTAAGGGCCAGCCGCCGCGGGCATTTAACGTTAGCAACCCTCGGATAATGCTGTACTGAAGCGCAAAGGATAGCCACAGCACCGTACTCAGCAAGCTGGCCGCCAGTACCCGCAGGCGCTCTGGTAAGAGCAAGGTCAGTGGCGGCTGCCCGGCCAGCACGGGGGGCAACACCAGCACCACGGCTAATACTCCCGCTAGCAGCCCCACCAGCAGCAGCGTATTGCGGAGCGCTAAGGAGATGTCTTGATTAGTGCCCCGGCGGCTTTGGATGGCTTGCGGCAGCCCGCCCCACAGAACAGCACTGAGGCCCAGCCCCCAACCCAACACAGCACCGATAACCCCACTCCAGCTAAAGGCCGGTAGGCCCAAATTAAAGCGGCCCAGGATAGCCGCGGCCAAACTGCCTAAGCCCAGACCGAGCAGCAAGGCGGGTAGCCCACTGGCCAACGCCAGCACTCCCACCCCACGCCAGGACGATGTGGCCAGGCTTAGCCGGGTATAGGGAAAAGACTCTAAATCAAGCTGTGAGAACACCAACCCCACCGCCAGGCCCAAGCCCAGATTGTGACCCACCAGCCAGAAAATGAGCCCCAGGCTCAACCCCATCACTCGCCCGGTAAAGCAGTCGCTGGGACGCAGGTAGCCAGGTGCGATCCAGCCGATCCAGCCGAAACTGGTGGGGTTGATGCGCTAACTGGTGAGCTAGCCAGCTCAGGGCCGCTCGGTCTTGAGGCCGGCTACCCGGGCTCTGCTGTTGGTGTTCGCAAAAGTGACGAATTAACGAGGCCCGACCTGTAATGGGAGCATTACCCTGGCTGCTGTCGGTGGCCATTAGCACCAACATACTCAGGTAGAGGGGATACCGAGCCAACTGTTGCAGCGCTTTACTGGCTTTAATGCGGGGCCAGAGAGCAGCGCAATTTGGCTAGCACATAGGTTTTAACCTGCTGGGCCGCCAGGGGCAGAATATGCACCCCACTGTTGAAATAGCTAAAGGTAATGCCGCCCGCTTCTAGCACCTGGCGGCGACAGCAGAGGATGGCTGTTTGATTGGCATTGCTGCGCAGAAGGATGTCTAAACCCTTGGTAAACTGGCGCTGGCGATCGCTGGACAACGCATCAAACTCATCCAACAACAGCGTCAGTTGGGCGGTTTGCAGCCAGGTGGTGGCTGTGGCCTGGCAGACCCGGTACTCTTCCCAGAGATAGGCTGTCAGCCAGGGCTCCAGCGCTTCCCCCGCCCAGGCGGCCAGGTTGACCAGCACTGGAATTGGCCCACTGTTGCGGCTGGCCCGTTGCCAGAGAATCTCTGCTACGGCCAGCAGAGTGTGGGTCTTGCCCATGCCCGGTTCGCCTAAAATTAACAGTCGCCCGTCTACGCCATCGCTTTGGAAGAGATCCGCAATGGCCGGGTAGGAGGTCAGCACCTGGGCCTCTTGTCGGGCGTACTGCATGCCCCAAATCCTGTAGTTGAGGGGCATATCCTTGACCTTGACACCCCCTAATGGGGCCAATAGCGGCAACCCCGTCCGATAGGCCCGAATTTGCTGCCCTACTGCTCGGCCCAGGCTTGCCGCTCGGCCAGGGGGCTGGCCCCCAGGGGAGTAAATTGGAGTAAGGTGCTGGCAACCATAGAACGATATCGCCAAAGGCAGGCTTAAGCTGCCATTGTAGCGGTATTGCCCGCTTTCCTGTCTTGACCTGGCCAATGGAGCCAAGACAGGAAAACCTTACCTTAAGCCATCACAGCCTCTGTTGGTAGTTTACTGAAGGAGAGGCGCTCGTTCGCCACATCAACGGCGATGGTGTCACCGTCGCTAAATTCGCCCCGCAGAATGGCTTTAGCAATTTGGGTTTCTAGCTCACGCTGGATGGCTCGCTTCAGAGGCCGTGCCCCGTAGACTGGGTCATAGCCGACTTCGGCCAGAAAGTCAAGGGCAGTCTCGCTGATCTGCAGGGCCATCTTGCGGTCTGTCAGGCGGTTTCCTAAACGAGCGATTTGCAGCTTCACGATATTTCGCAGTTCCGATTTCTGCAATCCGTGGAAGATGATGGTTTCATCCACCCGGTTAAGGAACTCAGGCCGGAAGCTGGTGCGCAGGGCATCCATGACGCGGGTTTTCATTTCGTCGTACTGGCTATCGTCCCCAGCCACATCCAGAATGTACTGGGAGCCAATGTTGCTGGTCATGATGATGATGGTGTTTTTAAAGTCCACCGTGCGGCCCTGGGAGTCGGTAACGCGGCCATCATCGAGAATTTGCAGCATGACGTTAAACACGTCGGGGTGGGCCTTTTCGATTTCGTCGAAGAGGATGACCGCAAAGGGACGGCGGCGGATGGCCTCCGTTAACTGGCCGCCCTCGTCGTAGCCCACGTAGCCCGGCGGTGCCCCAATCAACCGAGAAACGGCGTGTTTCTCCATGTATTCCGACATGTCGATGCGCACCAGTGCCGCTTCGGTGTCGAACAGGTAGGTGGCCAGGGCTTTGGCCAGTTCGGTTTTACCCACCCCGGTAGGGCCTAGGAAAATAAAGCTAGCGATGGGCCGGTTAGGGTCGGCTAGTCCGGCGCGCGATCGCTGGATGGCATCGGCCACCGCCGTCACCGCTTCATTTTGGCCAATTACCCGGTGGTGCAGTTCGTCCTCCAGCAGCAGCAGCTTCTGCATTTCCGACTGCACCAGCTTGCTCACCGGAATGCCCGTCCACTTGGAGATAATCTCCGCGATATCTTCCTCAGTGACTTCTTCCCGCAGCAGGGTTTTGCCGGTGGTTTGGGTGTGGGCCAGTTGGGTTTCCGTTTGCTCAAGCTGGCGCTGGAGTTCGGTGAGCTTGCCGTACTTGAGTTCGGCGGCTCGGTTCAGGTCGTAGTCGCGCTCGGCCTGCTGAATCTCGATGTTGACCCGGTCGATTTCGGCCTTGACGGATTGGATGTTATCCATCACCTCTTTTTCAGACTGCCACTGAGCATTGAGGCCGCTTTGCTGTTCTTTCAGGTCAGCCAGTTCTTTTTCTAATCCGCTCCAGCCGTTCCAGGGAAGCGGCATCACTTTCCTTTTTGAGGGAAAGCTTTTCCATCTCTAATTGCAGGATTTTGCGGTCAATTTCGTCGAGTTCTTCCGGTTTAGAGGTTTTTTCCATCTTTAGTTTGGCGGCGGCCTCGTCCATCAAGTCAATGGCTTTGTCCGGCAGGAACCGATCCGAAATATAACGAGCAGACAGCACAGCGGCGGCCACCAAGGCACTGTCAGAAATCGTCACCCCGTGGTGAACTTCGTAGCGCTCCTTAAGCCCCCGCAGAATAGAAATCGCGTCTTCCACCGTGGGCTGATCCACATAGACCTGCTGGAAGCGCCGCTCCAGGGCCGCATCCTTCTCGATGTATTTGCGGTACTCATCCAGGGTGGTAGCCCCAATGCAG
The DNA here is from genome assembly GCA_012031045.1 of Leptolyngbyaceae cyanobacterium SM2_5_2. Lineage (GTDB taxonomy): Bacteria > Cyanobacteriota > Cyanobacteriia > Phormidesmidales > Phormidesmidaceae > Nodosilinea. Next base: position 5,855 of record JAAUUR010000134.1, on the reverse strand, counting down.
CGCAGTTCACCCCGCGCCAGCATGGGCTTGAGTAAATTACCGGCATCCATGGTGCCCTGGGTGGCTCCGGCCCCAACCACGGTGTGCAATTCATCAATAAAGAGGATGATCTGCCCCTCAGAGTCTGTGACCTCTCGCAATACCGACCGCAATCGATCCTCAAACTCGCCTCTGAACTTAGCCCCAGCAATTAGCCCACCAATGTCCAAAGAAATCAAGGTGCGGCCCTTCAGGGATTCTGGCACTTCGCCGTTAATAATGCGCTGGGCTAGGGCTTCGGCGATCGCCGGTTTTGCCCACCCCCGGCTCCCCAATAATGACCGGGTTATTTTTAGTACGGCGCGAAAGCACCTGAATCACCCGTCGAATTTCTTCATCGCGGCCAATTACCGGGTCAAGCTTGCCATCGCGGGCGGCCTGGGTTAAGTCCAACCCGTACTTTTCCAGAGCCTCGTACTGGGCTTCGGGGTTGGGGTCAGTAATCCGTTGGCTGCCCCGCACCGCCTGCACCGCCGTCATCAGGGCAGGGGCATCGACATTGAACCCGTTCAACAGCCGCCGCCCAATCCGCTCGTCTTCCTGAAAACCCAGCAGCAAATGCTCAACGGAGATGAACTGATCTTTGAGCGCCAGCCGGGCCGCCTCAGCCTTATCGAGCATGCGGTCTAGGCTCTGACCCAGATAGAGGTTGCCATCGGTAGCCGTGCGAACCCTAGCCTGCCGCTGGGAGAAGGTTTCTAGCTCATCCAAAATCAGGTCAGTGTCTAGCTTTGCTTTGGCCAATACCTTGTGAGCCAGCCCATCCTCTTCTTGGTCGAGCATGGCGATAATCACATGCTCAACCTCTAAATACTGATGCTTGAAGCGGCGTGCAACATCCTGTGCTTCGACAATGGCATCCCAAGCTTTGTCTGTAAACTTGTCTGGGTCGGTGGGCTGCATAATCTCCGTGGGCGGGCGTAGGCGGTTTTGCGTTTTGTAACGGTTGGACGTTAAGTATATCAGGTGTGCGCTGAGGGAACGGTGGTTCAGAACTCTGAACCCTATCGATAGCCCCTATTAGCAGCATAACGGGTGAAGGCCAGAAACGGCGGTTATGGGCGTAAGTATAGGAAGTAGATATTCACTCATCTATACTTTGGCTGATATTTCGCTGGCGGATAGTTGAAACCACAGAGAAGCGGTGTCAAAGGTAAAAGAACCTTTGCTTGTACGGATGCCGTTATGCCTGCCAATTCAGACTCCTCAAAGCCTTTCTAAGGCAAGATAGCCACACTGTGATTTAAAACACTGGCCAGCATAGATCGGATCACCCGCTTCTAGTAAGGTTTATCATCGTGGCGGTGGCGATTCATCACAACTTAATGGTGGGACAACCCTCATAGTTTAAGTAGCCCTGGTTATCCCTAGTAACAGCCATGATCGCCACCCCATCCCTGAACGTCATCGTTGACCAAATTTTTGCTGACCGACGCATTACCCGGCAGGTACAGCATGATCTAATGAAGGCTTTGCTAAGCCAAGCTCAGCTCAGCAGCCAAGATCAAGCGTTAGCGCAACGGGTGTTTGAGGCTATTCAACAGGGTCGGTTGCGAGTAGTAGATTAACAGGCCCTAGCCCGCATTACCCACAGACTGGCTGCTGGCTTAAAAGCTCAAATTCAGAAAGTCAGACTAGGAGCTTGCCGATAAACTGTGACTCTGCCAAGGTATCGCGGGCAGAGCGATGGGGCCAGCGAGTCTGGCCATGTACCGCCTCATAGAGGTAGGCTCTGGCTTCGGCAGGTAAAATCGAGCCCGTAAATTCTGTGCCTTCTACCCTGGCATCTCGTAAAGTCGCTTCACCTAAATGGGCACGAGTCAGGTCAGCCCGCGATAAATCTCCACCGTTTAGGTTGCTGTTCCAGAGAATTGCCCCGGTTAAGTTGGCGCTAGTTAGGTTGGCGCCTACCAGGGATGCACCTCGCAAGGTTGCGTGGGTGAGGTTAGCCTCGCTGAGGTTGGTGTAATTCAGAATGGCCCCATTGAGTTTGGCTTCCTTGAGGTTAATGCCAGATAGATCCAGGCCACTCAGGTCAACGCCATTGAGCCAAGCCCCTTCCAGGTTGACGGCATCCAAACAGGTGCGATCTAGCTCGGCCCCGCTAAGGCGAGTCCCGGTGAGATGGGCCCAGGCCAAATTTGCCCCGCGCAGGTTGGCCCCGCGCAGGTTGGCCCCACTTAGATTGGCTCCACAGAGGTTAGCTCCGGCCAGGTTGGCCTGGCGCAGGTTAGCGTGGCAGAGGTCTCCTCCGCTGAGTTGCGCCTGCCGCAAATTTGCTCTCACCAAAAACGCCCCCCGCAGATTGGCCTTGGTGAGATCGGCTTTCGCCAGGCTAGTTTCACTCATTTTGGCAAAACTTAAATTGGCCCAATTGAGATTGGCATAATCAAAACGAGCTTGGGTTAAGAACGAGCGACCCAAATTAGCTCCCTTGAGGTTAGAGCGGCCCAGGTTGACATCCACGAGTATGTGCCGAGTTAACTCCACACCAGGCAGATGAATGCCCACAAAATCTCGATAGCCAGCTTCGTAGAGCTCTAGAAAGTACTGAGTATGCATAGTACTGCGATAGTGAGTTGGGGATTGGCCAAACTCACGAAGTGCAACTATAGGCACGGTAGGTTCCCAAATGAGGGCAGGGGCTAAGCCGTTAAACTAATAAGTTCAGCGTTCAGCTAGGCTAGAATAGCTCAGGCTTAAAACGGGTATAAATTTATTAAAAATTTAATTCGAGATTAATTTAACTTAAAGCGAGTATCACAAAAAAAAAATTGGTCTACTGCTATATAGAACTAAAGCAACGAAGAATTCGGGAAGAAGTAACAACTCAAAGTGATATTAAATATTTTTTAATAATTAGCCTTGCCAGAGTCTGGAGCGGCTGAATACAGGGTAGTTGGTTTTATCGTCGCCGTCAGCTTATATTGAGTTTGTTTGATAAATTAAAGTGAAACTTAGCAGTGGCAATGTAATGGCAAGATTAGTATTTGGTGCCCTTTGGCTAGGCTTCATTTTGTATGCCTTTATACTGGCACCGCCCGATCAGCCCGATACTTTTGAGCTAATCAAACGCCTATCAACGGGGGCTTGGGAGGGCATTAACCCAGCCATTATCGCCTTGTTTAATGCCATGGGCATCTGGCCAATGGTCTATGCTTGCATCGCCCTGGTGGATGGTCACGGGCAAAGGTTGCGGGCCTGGCCCTTTGTGGTAGGGTCTTTTGCGGTAGGGGCCTTTGCACTGTTACCTTACCTGGCTCTGCGCCAGCCAAATCCTGAGTTTGCTGGTCATAGAACGCCCCTGTTGAGATTGGTAGAAGCCCGGTGGGTCGGGGGGCTGCTGGGGGCTGGCGCGATCGCCCTGCTCAGCTTTAGCCTGCTCCAGGGAGACTGGCCCGCCTTTTGGCATGCCTGGCAAACCAGCCGCTTCATCCATGTGATGACGCTAGATTTCTGCGCCCTGTGGCTGCTTTTCCCAGTGCTGCTGCGGGATGACATGGCTCGCCGGGCGCTAACTCAGCCGTGGATTGTGGTGGCCGTGCTGGCCTTACCTCTAGTTGGCGCTTGTCTCTATCTGGCGCTGCGGCCATCCCTAAGCCAGGCTGTAGGCCGCGAGGTGGCTAAGGTGGCTGGCTAGGGTCAGAGAGTAGGCAGGAGATAGGAAATAGGAAATAGGGGTCAGAAGTCAGAAGGGTAAAGTTTTGCCATGTAAGCTTTTGACACTTGACTGACAGGGGCTTAAGCTAGTGGTTTTGTAGTTCTGGCTTTTTACTCGGTTCCAGCACCTCTTTCGGCTGGCAGAGGTGGGGGATGCTCAAACCGTGGGGGATGCTCAAACCACTGTTGCTGCTGGAGAAAGTAGCGTTCCAGGCGATCTAGGCGCTCCAGGATTTCCTCAAAGTTGCGCTCGTGGCTAACCTGAGTATCTTCTTCCACAAAGAAGGCTGCAATACTCGCAGTAAGCAGGCCAAAGAGCGTGATCCCGGTCAGCATCAAAAACACGGCTACCCCCCGTCCGAAGGGGGTAACGGGGTATGTATCCCCGTAACCTACGGTGGTAATGGTGGTGACTGCCCACCAGAGGGCATCCACAAAGCTTTGAATTGGGCCATCGCCACGGCGCTCTACAGCGTAGACTAGCGCAGCAGACAGAACCACAGTAATCAGGCTAGTTAACCCGATAAAACTCAGAGTCTGCTGCTGGAGGACGCGACGCGCCTGCTTCCAGGCCCGTGCCATCAGCTACAAATAGGCGTAGTAGCCGTAGGGGACGCAGAAATGGAAAGGCTACCGTCAACACATCTGGCCAGTGGGTTATCAAATAACGTTGTCGATTAGGGGAGAGATAGGTTTTAATCAGCAATTCAACCGCAAAGATGCTCCAAATTAGCCAGAGGAAGCCCTCTAGGCTGCGTTGAAACCGCTCGGATAGGTCGATTACTTCCGGCAAGAGTACGATAATTAGAAACACAAACGCTAGCAGCAGCAGGGGCGCTTCGGTAAAGCGTTCAACCTTGACGAACAGGGCGGCACGGCGATTTCTATCCATCTTGACTTCCACATCTGAGGATTTTATCTGCCGAGGTTATTGTAAAGCCATTGCCCATTGTCTTGAGATCTGGGGCAGAACCACACCTCTACTTGCCTGATTGAGTACCGCTATGATGCCAAGCGTTACCCCAATTTCTACTGATGTTGTGCTGGTGGGTGGTGGTCATACCCATACCTTAGTGCTGCGTCAGTTAGGCATGGCACCGCTGGCCGGGGTGCGGCTAACGCTGATTACCGACCTGGTGGATACACCCTACTCTGGCATGTTGCCCTCCCACGTGGCGGGACGCTACGAGTTTGACGAGTCCCACATTGACCTGCGCCCGCTGACTCGCTTTGCGGGCTGCCGTTTGCTAATGGATCGAGCCATTGGGCTGGATTTAACCAACCAGCGAGTGCTGTGTGCTAACCATCCGCCTGTGGCCTTTGATGTGCTGTCTATTGACACAGGCATTACCCCAGCGACGATCGCCGTTCCCGGTGCCGCCGAGTATGCAATTCCAGCCAAGCCCGTCCCGGTTTTGCTGGGGCACTGGCATCGGTTATTAGCGGACATTGAGCAGACACCCCAGCTGAGTAGAACTCTTGGCATCGTAGGCGGCGGGGTCGGCGGGGTAGAGTTCATCTTAAACCTGCAAGAGCGCGTAGCCCGCCTGCTACAAGCCCTTAACCAGCCCGCCAACCGAGTCACGCTTCACCTCTTCCATCGCGGCCCAGAACTGGCCCAGGGGCGCAACCGCTGGACTCGTCGCCGCCTGTTGCACATTTGCCAATCGCGCGGCATTCAGGTGCATCTCCATGAAACGGTGCAATCCTTAACCCTTGATGGTGCCACCGGCCAGCGGGTGATTCAGAGTGAATCGGGGCTTCGGGTGGGGTGCGATCTCGTTTTCTGGGTCACTAATGCCGCCGCCCCAACCTGGCTACAGGGGTCGGGTCTGTCCTTAAATGAGCAGGGCTTCATTTTGGTTCGCGACACCCTGCAAACCCTCTCCCACCCCAATATCTTTGCAGCGGGGGATGTGGCCACGATGGTCAACCATCCCCGACCCAAGGCGGGTGTCTTTGCCGTGCGCCAGGGCAAGCCCCTATACGAGAACTTGCGGCGACTGTTGCAGGGGCAGTCTCTTCAACCCTTCTATCCCCAGCGAGACGCTCTAACTTTAATTGACGTTGGCTACGGTAAAACCATTGCCGCCCCGTGGCCCTTCGCCGTTGAATCCACCCTTTGCCGCCGCTGGAAGGACCACATCGACCGCAAA